>JBLHHD010000530.1:0-3001 GCA_047614605.1 Alteromonadaceae bacterium | reverse complement strand
ACATGTCTCTCTCCGGTCCAATCCTAGTCAGGCCATCCGTTATGCGGATTCGTCCATATGTACTTGCTGCGACTTGACCTTACCATCAAACAGGTTAATGGTCCGATTGGCATAAGCGGCGTGTTCAGGGCTGTGAGTTACCATGACTACGGTAGTACCTTCTTTATTTAATGTCTGGAGCATTTCCATGACTTCTTGACCATGAGCACTATCAAGGTTACCCGTCGGCTCATCGGCCAAAATCATCGGCTGATCGCCTACTACTGCACGAGCCACTGCCACCCTTTGCTGTTGACCACCAGACAGCTGGCCGGGCATGTGTTTGGCCCGGTGAGCGATACCCATTTTATCCATAACTTTGGCTACTCTGGTGGCACGCTCAGTGGCAGGAATTTTATGGTAAAGCAATGCCAGCTCAATATTCTCGGCCACCGTCAGCTCATCAATCAAGTTAAATGACTGAAATATAAACCCGATATTGCGCTTGCGAACCTCACTTAATTGCGCCTCTGAGTAACCGGCCACATTTTCGTCCATAAACCAGTATTCGCCCTCAGAAGGGTTATCCAACATACCAATGATGTTTAACAGGGTAGACTTGCCGCAACCAGAGGGGCCCATAATTGATACGAATTCACCTTTGGCAATGTCAATTTCAACCTTATTGAGTGAAACTGTTTCGACCTCATCGGTGCGGAAAAACTTGGACAGATTACGTAGTTTTAGCATGAATTTTTCTCTTATCTGTTTTTACAATCATTGATTCATTGGGCCAGGTCTATTGAACCTGGTCCATTAATTTTGCTTTACTGGGCTTGTTTATAAGGCTTAGTCTACTGAGTCAGTGTTAAGCGGTCCATCAGGATAAAATTGGTATAAGGCGAGGTCACAATACGTTCACCCGCTTGCAAACCCTCCAGTACTTCAATAAAGCGAGCGTTACGCCGCCCCATTTTGACCGTGCGTTTAACCGCTTGCGTGCCATCACTGGTGACCACAAACAACCAGTTGCCACCGGTATCCTGGAAAAAAGAGCCATTGGGGATCAGCAACGCTTTACTTGCATCACCGAGTGTCAGTTTGCTTTGTAGTGTTTGACCCCGGCGAATGCCCTCAGGTTGGGCGGCGGTAAACACCAAATCTGCTTCGAACTGACCGTTGTTGACCTGAGGGTACAGCTTGGCTAGGCTCATTTCAAAGGTTGTGCCATTGCGTACAAACGTAGCCCGTTGGCCCACATCGACCCGATTAAGATAAAATTCATCAATATTAACGGTCAACTTGTAATTTTGTGGATCATCAACCTGCCCCAATCGCCCGCCACGACCGATGCTCTGGCCCACTTGGACATCAAATCCAGAAAGTTTACCGCTCAAAGGAGCTCTTACGTTGAGGCCGTCGAGGTTTTTACGGGCAAAGACAAGATTTGACTCTAGTCGTACCGCACTGCTTTTAAGAAATTTAAGCTGGGCATCTTGCAACCGAGCATCCGTTAGCTGACTTTGTAGGGTGACATCACGCAACGCAATGTTGTAGTCGAGTTCATCCTGGGTGTCATCAAGTTGACGTTTGGACAAGGTGTTTTTGGTAAACAATTCACGCTCTTCTTGTGCCTGACGGGTCAACCGTTTGATTTGATAGTCGATGTTGACTAGATTGCGTTTATGAGAGAGGCGGTTTTGTTCGAGTTGCAACTCTATGGTGCGCATGTTGTTCAACTGCTCTGTGGCTAACGCTTCGTTGCGGCTCACATCGAGTTGTAAAGTGGTATTCGATAGCTCGACAATTAAGTCACCTGCTTTGAGCAAAGCGCCATCTTCGACTAACACCCGTTCAACCCGTCCGCCTTCTATGGCATCTAAAAACACCGTTTTGAGCGGTGTCACTTGGCCTCTGATGGGGATGAAATCTTCAAAAGTGCCTTCGCTGACATTTGCAAAGGTCAACTGGTTTTGATCAAGGTCAATATTGCGACCCGACGGTCGGTCTATGATCATTGACGATATCACGCCTACTGAGACCACGATGATGGCACCGATGCCGATTTTTTTCCATGGCTTTTTGTTGCCTTGTATGCGGCGGTCCATACCACTACCGGAGACTGCACTTGAACCTTTGCTTGTTTCGTTATCCAAAATTACCACCTAAAAAATAGTCCATTTACATTACGCTTGAAAAAGCAGGTGATTTTACCACTGAATGAAGGATTTTCAACCTTAATTATTTACCGCCTTCTTGCTTGGTATATGTGGTCTGTCTGCCACCGCTTATCGACAAAGAGGGCCTTCGGTGGGAACGTAGAGTATTGCAAGACAAATGCCTTAAAATGTTCATCTCATCAATGATGCAAGCGCCCACGAATTGTCGTATATTGATGCGGATTATAAAGACTATTATGAGAGAACTTTTCAATGCCCGATTTAAACCAAGCCACCGTCGACGAAGCTCAAAGCGTAGTTGATATTAGTTTTTTTTCACCGACTCAAGCCTTACCCGTTATTATTACACCAAGGGATCAATCAACCGATTTAATTCAGTGGTCTGAAAAAAATAAGCCTTTTATTAAGGCAAACAAAGAAAAATATGGTGCCGTATTATTTCGCGGTTTCGATATAAAGTCCGCTGAGCAATTCGAGCAGGCCATTGAAGCCACCAGCAGTCAATCAATTGAGTATCATGAGCGCACTTCACCCAGAGACACTGTTGAAGGCAATGTGTATACCTCAACTTCGCACCCTAAAGAAAGCGAGATTTTTTTACATACCGAGCAGTCGTTTAATTTAAATTTTCCGTTGCATATTTATTTTAATTGCCATGTTGCCTCACCCACTGGCGGTTGCACCCCACTGGCCGATACCAGAAAAATCTTCAATCGTATTCCTGCAGATATTAGAGAAACGCTGATAGAAAAGGGTTATTTGTACCAGCGAAATTTTATTGAAAATATGTATGTAAGCTGGCAAACCAGTTTCCAAACGCAGGATAAAAGTGAAGTCGAAGC
>JBLHHD010000529.1:0-3003 GCA_047614605.1 Alteromonadaceae bacterium | reverse complement strand
TATTGGCTCTTTTGATGCCGACCTCGGGGAGATAACTCAAATCCAGATAGTGTAATTGCTTTCCAGTCTCAATATCTCTAATTTGTATATAATTGTTCCAGGAAGCCTCAACAAATTGTTTATCGTTTTCTATAAATTCAAGCATTGGTAGGAAACGGTACTTACCAGCATCGATATTAAATGAATTAATTTCGCTGCCATCGTTAATGGCGTTTATTTTTACTCGGTTATCTAGCTTACCGTTGGCTTGTCTAATGAGTTTGTTTTGATCTTTGGAGATAGAAAGGGAGTAAGCGAAACCGGGTAAGGTCCAAAGTTGAGTGCCAGTATTAATATCCCAGGCAATTCTCGCTGCATCAGTTGCCGCAACGACTTGTTGGTTATTTTGTGCAAAACGAACTTGTCTCACGTAACCTTCTGTTTGAAATATTTGTGAAGCTTCACCGGAAGCTAACGACCAGATTCGAACCGTTTTATCATTAGAGCCAGACGCGACAAGTTTGCCATCGGTCGAAAATGCAACTGTGTTTACCCCGCTTGTATGGCCTGATAGCACCCTTATTTCCTTGCCTGTGGTGGTATCCCAGGTGCGAACCGTTTTATCCCAAGAACCTGTAACAACTTTAGAACCATCAACCGAAAAACGGACAGGCACAAGAGGCCGTGTGTGTCCGAATAGTGTCAATTGTGGCTTGCCCGTTTTGGCATCCCAAATTATTGCCGTATTATCATGAAACCCAGCAGTTGCGATCCGCTGTCCATCTGTCGAAAATGTGGCATCCTTTACCAATCCTCTATGTCCTCTATGTCCTCTGAGAGTGAGTTGTAACACGTCATAATTGTGTGCCAGATAAGCGATTGAGATATCCTGTTGTATGGCTGCATTAATTTTAACCGCCACGGCAAAGCCATAAATCAACGCTTCGTCATATTTCAAATAAGCACTGTGTGTTTGGGTAAGATACCGCAAATATTTTAATTCAGTCTCAAAACCTGCCATTCGAGTTTTAGCCATTGCCAAGAGCTTTGCCGCTCGCTTTTGCCAAAAAGCTTTATAACCCAATAATGCACGGTGCTCAAATCCAGCCAGCATCCGCTGTTGCAGCTCTTCAGGCTGTTGACCCATCAATGTTTTAAATAAATCCCACGCAACATCTTCGTCTACTGTAGCGTTTAATGCAGACAACAAAATCTGAACACGGTGTTCATCCCAACGCTGCCAAACATCATTATAAGCATTTTGGGCACGCTGTTGGTTGCCAGTTAAGGCCCTGCCAAGGCTTGGATGAATCTCTTTGCCGTTGATCTGGTTATACAAAACTAATGCAGTGACCGGATCACTCGTTGATAGCAAACGCTTTTCCCATTCTTGCATCGCCAACCGTGGTGGCTGCAAAACAAAACGGTCATAAGCATTCCAAGCCAATACGCTTAACGCGATAACACTGGCTGCAATACTGCCGGTAACCAAAAACCTTAAAGCCCGACGGGGCCGAGTGCGACTAACCCACGCTTTATTAAAAACTCGACTGTAAATTCGGTTGCGGACCACCAAGTTACCTTTGTCGTCCGCCTTTACTAAACCAGCCAATTTGAGCTGTGTATGGGCGGGCAGTGCTTCATCTGGCACAGGGCGGCGCGATAAGATACGCTGATACAAGCCTAGTGTCGCCACTTGGTCGGCTACTCGCTCACCCAAGAAACGAGTAATTTGTTTAAAATGGTCATCATCTTCAACCTGATGGAAACTCTCAAAGCTGCCTGCAACCAAGGTATCGATTTCAGCGGATTGTTGCAGCCCTTTTTTCAGCCCTTTTTTCAGCACTTCGGCGCAAAGCTTTAAGGTTAAATAAGGGTGACCTCCAGTCCAATACAGAATTCTGGTCAGTCGATTTTGTGCTTGCTCAGTTTTTTGGATTAAATCAGTGTCGGCCAAAACAGCTAACAATTGTGCTAGATTATCTTTAGTTTGGTCGAAATCTCGCAAGGTGATCATGGTGCCGACATTAAACGGTGTGGTACGACGGTCTTTAATCAGTTCATTAGGCGTTGCCACCCCCAGCAGGCAAAAAGTAACTTTTTCATAAACTTCTATGCTGCCGCGCTCGTTGTACATAGTGCGAATGGCGGTGAAAAAATCATCGGTATAAGGCAGTTTTAAGGTGGCATCAATTTCATCAACAAACACGACTAGTGGGCTTTGGCTTTGGTCGTTATCTGGGCGAAAAACTTCTTCGGCAAAAAAGCGCATCAGCCGTTGATTGGCGGTTTCACCTTTTGCGTTGGCCCACCAGCTTTCAATATCAATAGTTAAGCGCAAGGCTCTGATTATTTTGCCCAACAAACCAAGATACCAGTCAGTGGCATTTTCGGGTGTGCCCAACTCGCCAGAAATATCAATGTCGGCAACCCTTACACCCGCTGCTGCGAGCTTTCGCATAGTGTGTTTCATCAAACTCGATTTGCCCACCTGACGGGACGCCAATACATTGCAGTATTCACCCTTAAGTAGTTGGTTATACAACGGCTGTTCAACTTCTTCACGCTGGATAAACAGGTGCTGCCTGGGATTGACCGTGCCGCCCACCTGTAGCTTTTTGGGGCTAAAGCCAGTCATTAAAGTACACCTTTAAAAAATCGGGCATATAACACATTGGCGGGTTTAACTTTTCGCTCAACCCGGTAAACCAAACCCGCACCATACAGGCGGTAGTAGAGGTCGTCGTCAATTTTATCGTTACCCTTAATCAGCTTTCGTAGCGCGATTAACAATTCTTCTCGCCGATACAGTTGGGCCATTAACCCCCTAAGGTGACTGCCAAACGGCCCCTGTTCATCTGCGGCAGTGTTCATAAAACGGTTAAAATCGGGGGCATTGTCTTTGCTCAGTTGGTAAAAAGCCAATCGGGTCAGGTAGGGGTGACCACCCACTAGTTGATGTAACTGCTTAATCTCAGTGCCTGACAAAGCTGCTTGCATTTGCAGGTTAAGCTGGTCGTAATG
>JBLHHD010000528.1:0-3007 GCA_047614605.1 Alteromonadaceae bacterium | reverse complement strand
TTGATTCATTTGTGGAACAATCAGAAATAATGAATGTTTATATACTACTGAAATATATGAAAAAACTAATTATTCATGTTTCTAATACAAGAGCTGAATGTGGGGTGAAACATATTGTCGCCAGTTGACCATGCGCTCGTTGGTCATTGATTCAATATCACCAAGCAGCATGGCATCAGCATCATCGACATCAAACAAGTTTTTGGTCGGAAATTTTGAATGAATCACTCGATGGTGCTGCCAGTCTGGCAAAATCAGTTGGTAACTATCCACGTTGACTATCTAAGTATCTGCGCACTGTATAAAGAGAAAGCATGGAGCCGTGCTTAAGCAGGTAGTCTTTAATGGATAGACCATCGAATAATGGAATTGAATTGGTTGTTGTGAAGAACTCATGATTGGCCCCTGCTGGTGCTACCAGATTGAGTGCCTTGTAGATGCCCAGCAGTAAGCTAAAGCGTTCAATGAGATCACGGGATAACTCTATTGCTTGACCGCTTTTTTCTTCCAGGCTGAAAAGGTTCGAACGGGGATGCCACCGAGCAGGCTACATTGCTCTGCCAAAGACAAACCCCATGCATCCGGCCCAGAGGTTTTATTGAACCACCTGATTAAGGCGGCCATATGTGCCGGGCCAATTTGATTGAGGTCTTCATTTTGTGGGTTGGCGTATGCGCTCATAATAGTCATCCCTTATTGTCATGTGTACTTATCACTGTAGCATGGTTGGCAATTTGGCTATCGGTCAATAAAGGATCATCACTATACTTTAATCAACCCTAAAATATGCTCAGGTTGAGCTAACCCTTGCTGGATAAGGCTTTGATAGACCAATGTTGAAAAATAGCGATCATGATCGGCCTTACGTGAAATTGAATGAACAATACCAACCAGCAATGCTTCGTTTTTGTCTGACGAGGGGTTATCCATTCCCGTTCGAAGAATGCCACACAAAGTGCGTATATAAAAAAACTTCAAAGTGAAGAACGCAAACTGATCAAAGAACGCTTTATTGTCAGTTAAACTAAATGGGGTACTGTACACCCAGTGAAGCATCAAATTAATAAATGCATGACCGTGCTCATCAACGAGTGTTTCATATCCCTGTTGACAGTGTTTGACATAATAATCAGTTAAATTAATTTGCTCAGTATCTTTGTTAAAAGAATCTGATTGGATTAGCTGATCGAGTGCCTGTTTTTTATATTGAAAAAATACTGCATTACCTGCACCAAAACCCACCTCTTGTAGCAGTTGTTGCAATACAAACTCTTGCGCTTTTTGTGCTGGCAGCGTGTCTTGATACTGTTGGTTTAAATCACCTGAAATAATCAAATCATCAAAGCCACTGAGTAATGTTTCGATACTTTGATTGGCGTTAATTCGCTGACTGGTTAAACGAAATAAAAACCCCAGATTAAACAAGCGCCCCTCAACGGTATCGCAATTTTCGGCTGACAGGCAATTGTAAGCGGCTTGTTTAAATTGTTTTTGTAACTGACTGTCAGGCAATATTAATTTACTGGCAAATTTTGGTAAATCAGTGTTCTTGAGGACTGGAGTGTGCTTTATATTCATTGCACTGGGGTCGAGCAAGATTTTTCTTGCCGCTTCGGGGCACGAAATAGACAGACTATTATATAGCCTGCCATCTATCAGTTTATCTTCGCGTGGGTAAATTTTACAAGTGGCTGGTAATAAGTCTTCACCATGATTTTTATGGATATAACATAACTTATCTTCATCGAGAAAAGGGCAATCACCATTACTTTGTAATTTTATTTGGCGATAATCGATGCCATGTTGACCACAACTTTTGGTTTGTTTGTTGGCTACCTGACGAATTTTAATGTCGCCATGTTTTTTATACTGTTGATAGGTTTCTCTATCCACCGTGATATTCCAGTGGTGACAACAATGGTTTTCACATTCAGAACCAATACATTTGAAGTTCTTATAAAACTCAGGGGTGGTGATTGCTTTAAAGGCCGAGCGAGAAAAATTGACTGCTGGGTCAAACTTTTTAACTGAGGGTGATTTATTCATTTCTATTTCTTCTTGTTTATCGGGTTTCGCTTAAACCGATTTTTATTTCAGTGTGTTGCGCCAAAAATACTATACCCGATTGTCCTTAAATACAATAGCTTGAAGTCGCTACAGGCGCTTTTAACCATTGGCAAAATAGAGCGTCCATGCTCAGCACTTAGCCCTTAATTTACTGTTTTTCGCTTTGATATACCGCTTTATAACGCATCGCGGACATAATGCGGTTGCGGGTACTAGGGTGGTCAAAGAATATGATCTCTTCCCAAGGGCCAGGTTCGGCTTTACGATAGGTTGTCAGCTTTAACAGCGAAGTGGCGAGTCCATCGGGTTCTTGTGAAGCGTTAACGGCAAATGAATCCGCTTCGGTTTCATTACTGCGGATAATTGAATTGGTTGCCGGTGTCGCCAAAAAGAAATACACACCCAACAGCGCAAATATGACTGGCAAACCCGCAGGGTCGGCTAAATCACGCACTCCCCAGTTTTCACCCCAGCGTTGCTGCACCCAAATAAAACCACCGTGAATAAATAACATCGCCAATAATAATACTAAGCTAAATTCAATCAGCATCTCGGGGCCATGTCCTAATACGTAATGGCCTATTTCGTGTCCCATGACGGCTTTGATTTCTTCGGGTGTGCCGCGATTAAGCAGGTTGTCATTGAGCGAAATTCGCGTGGTACCAAACAACCCAGACACATTTGCACTGATTCTATCGCTTTGCTTAGATGCATCAACAATCCACACATTATCAGTGGGTACGCCATTGGCCTGAGCCATTTTTAAAATTTCAACCTTAAGCGGACCTTCTTCCATCGGCGTATAGTTATTAAACTATGACCGCAAACAACCGTTGGATGTTTGCGTAATTATCTCAATTTAAGCAGCATTTCCCAGTTTTTGTGGCAGGTTTGGTATTTTGAAAATCCTCTTCATTCTTTTCGGATATTTACTCCACCT
>JBLHHD010000527.1:0-3008 GCA_047614605.1 Alteromonadaceae bacterium | reverse complement strand
TGGAGATTAAATCGCGTCAATAATTGCGTTTAATGCCGCACTTGGACGCATGGCTTTAGCGGTAACAGCCTGATCGCCATGGTAGTAGCCTTTGGTATCAACCGCATTACCCTGAGCAGAATTAAGCTCTTCAACGATGGTAGCTTCACCGTCAGCCAATTGCTGGGCAACTGGGGCAAACTTGCCTTGCAAGGTGATATCTGAGGTTTGTGCGGCTAATGCCTGAGCCCAGTACAATGTCAGGTAGAAATGACTGCCACGGTTATCCAGCTCACCTACGCGACGAGAGGGTGACTTGTTGCTTTCGAGGAATTTACCGGTTGCCTGATCAAGTGTATCGGCCAAAACCTGCGCCTGAGTATTACCTGTGCTGTTGCTCAGGTGCTCCAAAGAGGCTGATAAAGCTAAAAACTCACCTAAAGAATCCCAACGTAAATGACCTTCTTGATCAAACTGCTGAACGTGTTTTGGTGCTGAACCACCGGCACCGGTTTCGAACAAACCACCCCCATTCATTAGTGGCACTACCGATAACATCTTGGCACTGGTACCCAGCTCAAGAATAGGAAATAAATCAGTCAGATAATCACGTAAAACATTACCGGTAACAGAGATGGTGTCTTTACCATCTTTAATTCGATCCAGTGAGAAACGAGTCGCTTCAACCGGTGACATGATACGAATATCCAAACCGTCAGTGTCGTGGTTTGGCAGGTAAGCATTGACCTTGTTAATGATTTGCGCATCGTGTGCACGGCTGGCGTCTAACCAGAATATGGCTGGGGTATTACTAAGTCGGGCACGATTGACTGCCAGTTTCACCCAATCCTGGATTGGCGCGTCTTTGGCTTGGCACATTCTAAAGATATCCCCTGCCTCCACGCTGTGCTCCATCAGAGTCGCGCCAGCAGCATCAACGACACGTACCGTGCCTTTGCCTGTCATTTCGAATGTTTTGTCGTGAGAGCCGTATTCCTCGGCTTTTTGAGCCATCAGGCCAACGTTTGGTACACTACCCATGGTTTTTGGATCAAATGCGCCATTAGCTTTACAAAAATCGATAGTTTCTTGATAAACGCCCGCATAACAACGATCAGGAATGACGGCTATGGTATCGTGTAATTGCCCATCAGTTCCCCACATCATACCTGAAGAGCGAATGCAAGCAGGCATAGACGCATCAATGATCACATCACTTGGTACGTGCAGGTTGGTGATCCCTTTGTCAGAGTTAACCATGGCAAGCTCTGGACGGTCGTTATAAACGGCCATGATATCGGCTTCAATCTCAGCTCGTTGGGCGTCTGGCAAGCGGGTAATTTTGCCGTAAACATCACCTAAGCCATTATTGGCATCAACACCAAGCTCGGCAAACGTCGCACCATGTTTGGCGAAAACGTCTTTGTAATAAACTTTTACGGCGTGACCGAAGATGATCGGATCAGAGACTTTCATCATGGTGGCTTTAAGATGAACAGACAGCAACACACCTTGGGCTTTTGCCTGGTTGATAGCAACTTCAAAGAATTCACATAAAGCGCTGCGACTCAGGACCGAAGCATCAATCACTTCGCCAGCTAACAGGGCTGTTTTTTCTTTGAGTACCGTGACGGTACCGTCATCGGCAGTAAATTCGATTTTAACATTATCGGCAGCAGTCATAGTGACTGATTGCTCAGAGGCATAAAAATCACCTTTGGTCATGCTGGCGATAGTAGATTGTGAATCGGCACTCCACTTACCCATAGAATGAGGGTTGGTACGGGCATACTGTTTAACTGAACTCGGAGCACGACGGTCTGAATTACCTTCACGTAATACCGGGTTTACCGCACTACCTAGTACTTTAGCGTATTTGGCTTTAATTGCGGCTTCGGCGTCATTTTTCGACTCTTCAGGGTAGTTTGGCAGGGCATAACCTTGATCTTGCAATTCTTTGATAACAGCGTGCAACTGTGGGATGGAAGCGCTGATATTCGGCAATTTAATGATGTTCGCTTCAGGGGTTTTAGCCAGTTCGCCTAATTCAGTCAGTGCATCTTTGATTTTTTGGCCATCGTTGAGGTGATCACTGAAGTTGGCAATGACGCGGCCTGCCAAAGAAATATCACGGGTTTCTACGTCGACACCAGATACGCTGGTAAATGCTTGAACAATAGGGAGAAATGAATGAGTGGCTAACGCTGGTGCTTCATCGGTAATAGTATAAATAATCGTGGTCATTTAGGTTCCTAATGGATTATAAAAACAGCGTTGTCATTCACTCGACCCAAGAACGGATATCCGACGCGATGGGCCAAGGCACCCCAACTGTTTAGAGGGCTCGCTATTTAATGTCAGGCTTTTGGCGCGACAGTATAGCAGAATAGGGGATAAAAGCACCATAAAATTGGTCATACCGCTGGGTGTTTATGGTTTTTTTTACAAAATTAACCATTCGTTTAGGTCTGAAGGGGGTCTCCGAGCTTTCGTCAGAGTCATATTATACTAATTAAAACCAATGAAAAAGCAGCTTTAAAAGCTGCTTTTTTATTGACCACGATGTTACATCGTTAATAAAACGGGTTAAAACGCGGATTATTTTTGAACATCACCAAGGGTAACATTCGCTGCGTGTAAACCTTTTGGTCCTGCTTCGAGTTCAAATTCGACTTTCTGGCCTGCTTTTAGGGTTTTATAGCCTTCCATTTGAATTGTCGAGAAATGAGTGAAAATATCATCTTCGCAGCCGTCTTCCTGAATAAACCCGAAACCTTTTGCGTTGTTGAACCATTTAACTTTACCGGTAGCCATACTTCTACTTCCTTCTTCGCTGTTAAATTTAGAGTCTTAATTTATAGTATTAAGTTTTCTGTTGTTTTTACAATTTTTCGTTATATTTATTGTTAGGGGCACTAACCCTTACTAAATGTAGATAATTTAAGCAGACTGTCAAGTGTTTCCGACTACTGTTTCAAAATAGTTTTTAAAATAAATGGTTTTATTTATCTATTAGGGTATAAAAGAAC
>JBLHHD010000526.1:0-3018 GCA_047614605.1 Alteromonadaceae bacterium | reverse complement strand
AAGTTATCGCCTAACATCGGGATATCAAAGGTGTAATCTAGCGCTAACTGAGCACGCCAGTCAGAAGGTAACTTAAAGTCATGGCTCACATAACTGGTGCTGCCTGCGCCTTGTTGTAACGAATCTTGAATTGGCTGAGGCACCTGGGTGAAATCAACGATAGTCCCATCGGCATAATAAGCATTAGTCGCACTGCTAGGGGCATTTACATAAGTAATACCATCAGCGGTGAACGGTCCGTTATACCAAACATTAGGAATACCACCAGAGAAACGGCCTATTCCACCACGTACCACCACATCCTCCGCAGCAAACCATTTAAAGCTAACCCGTGGCATAAAGATATCAAGCCCATCAAGGTTTTCCTGGTTATTGAAACCATACGTTTCTTCGAAGTTGGCATTTAAGCTTGGTTTGTCATCAGTACTGATCCGTTCATAACGCAGACCCGCTGTTATTTCCAGATCATCGGTTAAATAGAACGTATCCTCTGCATACAATACAGTGGTATAACGCACATTGTCATATGCCACATCAGCGGCATTATTAGAAAATGCATTACCATAAGAGAAATCACGAGTGTTAATGTTGCGGGCTTCAAACAACTCCAGACTGTCAAATGTCCATGACCCCTGAGAGTTTGCTGCAAACAAGTTATAAAGATTCAGGCGTTCAACTTCAAAACCAAAGCTCAAGTCATGATCACCCAGCAAATAGTTGGCATCAAAGTTGATTTTAAGGTTTTTATTTTGCGCTTCATTAGCCTGACGGAAAGAGTCCTGACCAAAGCGGAAACCCCGGCCACGACCGCCATCAACATAAACCCGCACACTACCCAAGTCAGAACGAGTATCTGAGGTTGTTTCTACGTCTTTAAGTGCGATACCAAACTCAGTAGAGAAACTATCACTCCATTCTGAATACACTTTAAACGCGATATTACTGGTTTTGGTGTGCAGGTTATAGATATACGAAGATAAATTAACCGTGCTGCCACCACTGGAGAAGTTTCTGATATTATCATTATCCTGAGATTGATAAGTCAGCGCCATACGATGATCATCGTTGATATTCCAGTCCAGTTTAAGTAGCCATTTAACATCTTTATCTTCTGGATCACCAAATTGACTATCTTCAAAGCCATAAACACTACTAAGAATATTATTAAATCGGTCAAACTCTTCCTGACTTACATCATATTCATTACCCGCGCCTGAACCATCAAAGCCATAATCAAATTCCAGTTCCTCAGACCACTTTTCATAGTTAACAAAGAAAAACAGTTCATTTTTGATGATTGGACCACCCAAAGATAAGCCAAAGGTATCCGAAGTACGGATAGATTCGTTTCTGGTGGTGGTATAAGTTCGGTGTCCCTGACTGTCAAGTACCGCACCATCAGCGCCAAAGTTCTGCGATATATTGTCGGTTTTGCCGGCTAAATCAGGGTCAGTGTAATCAAAAAACGCCGTCCCATGAAACTCATTGGTACCAGATTTAGTCACGGCATTAATATTACCACCAGTGAAACCGCCTTTTCTCACCGAGAATGGCACTACAGAGACCGCAATTTGAGCAATAGAATCCAGTGAAATAGGCGGTTGTGAAGTGGGATAACCACCGAAGTTAAGCCCAAAGTCATCATTTTGACCGATGCCATCAACCGTAATACTATTGGTTCTTGGGTTAGCCCCGGCAAATGTCAGGTTGCCATTACCACTTAAGGTAGCCAACGGATTCAAACGAGCAATATCTTTCATATCACGGTTTAAAGTCGGCATATTGTCTATCAGGTCCTGACCAAAGGTGCTGGTCGAACCCGTAGCTTCAACAATACGCTGGGCAGAAATACCAATACGTTCAACATCGTCGGCTTCGAGCTTGCGGATCAGGCGATAAGTATCACCCAATTGCAGGTAAATGTTGTTCAGTGATGCATCCCTGAACTTGTCAGAGTCAATGGTAATATCGTAAGGACCACCAACGCGCAGACCTTTACCAATAAAGGTACCCTTTTCGTTAGTGATAAATTCGCTTACTGTGCCGGTCGGCATGTGCTTGACGACAACCTTTACGTTAGCCGCAGGATCCCCCGATGGTCCGGTAATTTTACCACGCATAGAAGAAGACGTATCAACCGCAGCTGATGCGCTGCCAATCGTGCCCAGTGATAACATCACTGCCGCAGCGACGAGTTTGAGTTTACTGTTTTTCATCCCGTTACCTATAGTTTAACCGTGTTGACAAAAGATCAACTTGGTATTTATTTTTTATTGCTTGCCCAGCATCGGCGTATATCCGTTCGAAAACGATTGATGCAAAATAACGGCGCTATTTTATACGAAACCCAACAAAAAAAAGCATTTTTTTTTGAACTTTTTTAAAAAAACCTGTTCTGTAGTCAAGCTTCAATAATTAATCACGGTTACGACTTGCCAAAGGCGACAGATTAGCAGCCTTTTATTACCCTTTTATTACTTATTAATGTTTTTATATCAATAGGTTAAAACAAAAACAAGGCAATACTTTAACTAAATGAGTAATTATAGGAAAAATGATAAACTACTGTCTTTTATCATTCACCTGGTCAAATGAACATATAACAATTAAAAGTCACTATATCCCTAAAAAGACTGCATTTACTTAAATGACCAATTGGTCAGAAAAATAACTATAGGTTTGCAGCTATCGTTTTGTAAAGGATTTGAAGAGAGATTTTTTATCTTAATAGTCAATTTTTTAATCCACGAAAATTGTTAATAAAATTAATCAGCCAAAACAGCACCATATCTTTGAAGTTAAGTGAGTAATTTAGAGGCTTTATCGAGCTTGAATTAAAAAGACAATAAACCTACAATACTTTGATTGTTTAACGGGTTATTAAAAGCCCAAATGTGGCATTTGGCAAGGATTTCTGTAGTGATTTTCATTGAAGCTTCCTGACTACCCGGCCAATTGTGGTGCAAAATCAGCACCTGCCCTGATGTTAATCAAAAGCATTTAACGTCCACAGTCTAT
>JBLHHD010000525.1:0-3020 GCA_047614605.1 Alteromonadaceae bacterium | reverse complement strand
TTCGGCATCGGTGGCAACAAATATTACGGAGTGTTTTAATGGTCGGTTTTTGATATTACGGGCCAGTGCGAGCAAGGCGGCGACACCTGAGGCATTATCATCGGCCCCATTGAAAATTTTGCGTGGTTCTTTGCCGATATGATCATAGTGGGCGGTGATCACTATATATTGTTTGGGGTAGTTTGAGCCGGGTAACCAGCCCATTACATTGGTACCAAGGACATCTTTTATGGGTTGTTGATGGGTGAAAGGGTGCAGATGAGAGTCACCAAAGGGTTTAATGCCAATGTTGCTAAACGCTTGTTGCAAGTACCGCTGTGCCTTAAGGCTACCAACACTGCCGGTCTTCCGTCCCTGTAATTCATCACTGGCAAGGAAAGTCAAATCGGCCCATAAAGGGGCGGCAGCGATAGTATGGCGAGGTAAGAGCGGGTTACAGTTGATGCCCTGTGCATTGGCAGTTAATAATAAACTGCCAAGCAGAATGTTAAGGAAACACTTTTTGGTCAATCACTCTCTCCGACAAAGTTAAATGATGGGGTTTAAAGTTTGCTTAGCCTGTCAAGTTTGCTTTGATAGCGAGAGCCACCTTCATCACCCTTAGAATGTTTTCTCGCCAGACGCATGTATTTTCGACTGTTGCCCATTTGGCCGAGTTGATAATAGCTTTTTGCCAGTGAAAAATAAAACTCATGTTGCTGGTCATTCAGTTTTATAGCCTTACGGTAATGTTTAACCGCAGCTGTAAAGTTTTTTTGGTTATATTGTACCTCACCCAGCATAAAGTGGTAATTGGGGTTGTTCATGCGTTTATTTTTGAGCCGTAAGACAATGCTATCAGCCTGGGGCTGGCGGTCGGTGAGGGTGTACAAGTAGGCTAGGTTTTCCCAGGTGGTGGGATCATTTTGATTAATTAACAGTGCCTGTTGATAGGTGGCTTCGGCATAATCAAGCTTATCTGCCCAGCGATAAATCAAACCCAGATTAGCCCAGCCTTCACCAAACTGTGCGTCAGTAGTTAGGGCCTTTCTAAAATAAGCATAAGCCAGCGTTAAGTCATCATTGATCAGCGCATCAACGCCTTTATTGTTATAGAACATGGCCTGAACCCGTTTTTTATCAATGACTTGGGTGGGCATCCTCAGCGGTAACGAGCGTCGATCAAAGTCGAGCTGAAAACTGCGATCACGATTATAGGCGATGCCGTTATCATCTTTGGCATACAGACGCAGATTAACATGGCCGTTGAGCAGACTGTAGCCGTCTGTGGTGACTCAAAATTCAGGAATGCTAACTTGCTGAAAGATCACATGTAAATCGGCGTAATCTGCCATGGCATAGGTCATGATGGTTAGCGACAGACAATTGGCGGAGCGATTGGCAAAGGTTTCATTAGCAATGGTATTGGCATCGTTTTGATAGAGCAGGTGAAGTTCAGCATGACTGAAAATACCACTAATTAACGTTTTGATCCGACTGACCGGTTCATCGACCCGGTAGAGGGTTTTATTAACAAAGGCTTTGGCTGCTTTATTGATGGTAAATATATCCGCTTCGGTTTCGATTGATTTGGTTTGGTAGCCGGGGAAAACCTCATCGTGTAAAAATGGTGCACTATCGACTTTAACCGTAGGAGCTGTGGCTTGACAACCGACCAGCAGCGAAAGTATGGCGAGGAAAAAAAGTTTATTGAGTCGTTTCATGACAGACTCCCGGATAATTCGTGTTTGTCGACACGTCGATGAACATTAGCTAACAGGTCTTGTTTAAAGGTAGTTGTTGATGGGGGATTATTCAATACCGCTTGTCTTATGTGACAGGCTCTTGGACGAGGGTTTACATGAGTTGGGAGTACCTCTGGTGGCTGGTGTAGAGCAAAACGCTTTAATGCTTATGTTCGGTGGTTAAGTGTTCCTGGTAGTCAGTGATGATTTTTTTGATTTCGCCACTTTTATGCATTTTGTCCAGGACCTTCTTGAAACGGTCTACGATGAACATTGGTGTGGTTTTACTGAGGGCCATATACAGTTTGTTTTGAAATCGTTTAGGTAAAACATAAACGGTAACTGGTCTTGAGTGAGGGTTGGTTTTGTGCTTATGGTTAAAATACTGTATGACCAAATCGGGTGCCATAAACATATCCACTCGCCCTAACTGGTTCATGCGGTAAAGTTGTTCAAAAGAGCTGCCAAAGATCAGGTTTCTTTTAGTGATATTTTTATGGGTATAAACAAATTCGACCCTTGAACTGTGACGAACCAGTCCTAAGGTGTTTTTGCCGATAAAATTAAGGTCGTTAAATGGCATGATGGTGGCGTCTGGTAAGGCAAACACCTTGATATCAATCGGCACTATTTCACTCAACCAATGGAAGTTATCTTCCCGGTCGGCGGTTCTGGTGATTGAATAAATTAACACATTAGGCAAAGTGGTTGCGTCTTTATAAGCTCTGGGCCAGGGCAGCAGCTCAATTTTGGTTTTCATTTTGAGCGCTTGTAACAGCGCCTCTACTACCTGAGTTGACGTTCCAGCTACACTGCCATCTATTGTTCGATAGTTATAAGGTGGCAATTCCTCAGTCACGACACGCAATGGGTGCTTTAAGGTTAGGTTTGCGGCATTTATTGGGAAAAAAAATAGACCCGCAAGTAATACTAACCGGTTGATTTGCACCTTGCTGAGGATCATTAGATTTTAAAAGCTCTTAATTGGTGACATTCAAAAAGCATAAGAGCTAGATTGGATGATGTCCAGTGTTTTATGACGAGGATATGTAAGTTATTTGTTAATTTTTTCTGTCCATTGCTGTTCAAAGGTAGTAAATATTTGTTTTACAGTGCCATTTTTTTGCAGTTTATTAAGTGCAGTTCTAAAGCGTTCGACAGTTTGTATTTCAGTACTGTTGCTAAAGGCAAGGTGGAGTTGGCGTTGTTGGGTTGAGGGTACGATGTAAACTGATTTGGGTAGCTGTTCGGCTTTGGTCGAAAATTTATGATTGAGATATTTAATCAGCATTCCCG
>JBLHHD010000524.1:0-3042 GCA_047614605.1 Alteromonadaceae bacterium | reverse complement strand
AATGACAAGGTGTTAATTGCCATATATAGTTGTTCTACATACAAAATTAACAACGCAGTCAGTGGCCATTTTAACAAGCAAAATAGCTTAGTGAGTTAATGTAATTGGTATAATATACCCAAGTGACGTCGAAATGCAGGATTCAGTGGAAGCCTCTGAGCGATCCCACTTCTACGTTACACTGGTTTGAAAGGGAACGACCATTACGGCACCACCGTGCCTTTAATTAAAACCACTCAGAGACGCTGAAACTCGTATTTTGAAGTCACTTGGGTATATGACAAATGATCAGGCCCCACGCTAACTTCTGCGTTAACAATAGGGCACTGATTTTTAGCTTGATCGGTGACCAGCTATTTCCACTTCTTGACAACCAGGGTGGCATTGGTGCCACCAAAGCCAAAGCTGTTAGACATAGCGACATTTATCTCTGCCGGGGTAGTTTGGGTCATAATATTTAATCCCTGGGCTTTTTCATCAAGCTTATCAATATTAATAGACGGGGCAACAAAGCCATTCTCCATCATCAGCAGGGTATAAATAATTTCATGAACACCCGCAGCTCCCAGCGCATGACCAGTCATCGCTTTGGTGGCACTGATCATCGGTGAATCATCACCAAAAACCGTTTTAATAGCTTCAAGCTCTTTAACGTCACCTACTGGTGTGCTGGTACCGTGAGTATTAAGATAATCGACCTTGTCATCAATACCTTCCATGGCCAAGGCCATACAACGTACCGCGCCTTCACCCGATGGAGCAACCATATCGTAACCATCCGAAGTGGCACCATAACCGATGATCTCACCGTAAATTTTGGCTCCACGGGCCAGCGCATGTTCAAGCTCTTCAACCACCAACATACCGCCACCACCGGAGATCACAAAACCATCCCTGTCGGCATCATAAGTGCGTGAAGCCAGCTCAGGAGAGTCATTATGCTTGGTTGATAATGCCCCCATGCCGTCAAACATCATCGCCAGCGACCAATGCACTTCTTCACCACCACCGGCAAAAACGATATCTTGTTTACCCAGCTGAATTTGTTCCAGGGCCTGACCGATGCAGTGTGAACTGGTGGCACAAGCTGAACTGGTAGAATAGTTAACGCCAAGAATTTTGAATGGGGTCGCTAGACAAGCCGAAATGGTGCTGGACATGGTTCGTGGAACCATATAAGCGCCAACTCGTTTGGCACCACGAGTACGCAACGTTTCTGCCGCCTCGATTTGATTTTTTGATGAAGCCCCCCCTGAGCCGGCAATGATCCCAGTGCGGACATTCGATACCATATCATCCGGTAAACCGGCATCTTCAATCGCTTCTTTCATAGCGATATAAGCGTAAGCAGCCGCATCACCCATAAAACGTAATTGCTTGCGGTCAACCAAGGCTTTGGTATCAATGTCTATCTGTCCCCAGACTTGACTGCGAAGTTTCACCTCAGCGAATTCTTCAGAAAAAGTAATGCCAGAACTGCCACCTTTTAATGACGCCAACACTTGTTCTTTATTATTGCCTATGCTTGAGACAACCCCCATGCCAGTGATCACTGCTCGTTTCATTTGATTTCCTACAATTCTCAACAATGGTATTACATTCAGCCGACCGATTAAGGGTTTAATCAGTCACTTACTTTGATTTTAAACTTTTGTGGTCGCCATTGTACGCGCATTATCATTCAACAGTGGTCTGATTTGAGCGTACAGGTGTACTTTTTTTCATTTATTTAATTCAAAGTGGGCTTTTTTGTCATAAAAATTTAAAATAAGCCAAATTTAACCGCCCCAGATCCACTTTCAGGGCGATACAACAGAAGTAATTATGCCTCCATCAGCACCTGGTACACCTGTAAAGCCAATATCATCGGCAACCATCACCCCTGCCAGTATTCATTTTGATGCCAGTGGAGCCCCGGTTTCTAACCTGTTTGGCGACTTTTACTTTAATACCGATAACGGTTTGCTTGAAGCTGAATACGTTTTTATCAACGGTAACTCATTGCCCGAACGCTGGTTTACCCATCCCTCTCGTCACTTTGTCATCGGTGAAACCGGTTTTGGCAGTGGTTTAAACTTTCTCACCAGCTGGGCCTGTTTTAATCAAAGCCAAACCAACACCGATAAACCACCGAGTGTTAAACAGCTGCATTTTATTTCGTTTGAAAAATTTCCGCTCAAAAAAGCCGATTTGGCCACCGCCCTGACCCAATGGCCTCAACTCACTCAGTATGCCGGGCAGTTGGTAGCACAATATCCGCAGTTATTACCCGGCTGTCATCGCCTGAGCTTTGAACAAGGTACGGTGATACTTGATTTATGGTTTGGTGATATCACTGACACTCTGCCCCAGCTTTTTCACGGCCCAAACGGCTGTATCGATGCCTGGTATCTCGATGGTTTTTCACCGAGTAAAAATGCCGACATGTGGTCATCTGAGATTTATCAGGCCATGGTGACCTTAAGCAAGCCTGAGGCGACACTCGCCACGTTTACCGCCGCAGGTGTCGTTAAAAGGCAATTACAGGAGGTCGGTTTTACCATTAAAAAAATCACTGGTTATGGCAAAAAAAGAGAAATGATCACCGGTACCCTCAAGCAAAAAACCACCGCTACGATATTACCGCCTTTTTATTACCGTCATGCCAACGCCCGCCCCGATCAAAAAAAGGTCGCCATTATCGGCGGAGGTATTGCCTCGGCAGCGGTTTGTTATGCCTTGGCGAAACGCGGTTTTCAAATCACCTTGTATTGTAAAGATCCAGCCTTGGCACAAGGCGCTTCACAAAATCGTCAGGGGGCCTTATACCCGCTGTTACACGCCGATTATGACAGTCTTAGTGAGTTTTACTCGCACGCCTATCTATATGCCTTACGGCTCTATCACCAATTGCACAACCAGCAGCTAGATTTTAGCCATTCGTTTTGCGGGGTATTAATTCAGGCATTTAATGACAAGGTAAAACAGCGTCAGCAGAGTCTGATTGATAAGCAGTTATGGCCTGCCAGTTTACTGCGCCCCCTAGACAGTGCTCAAGCAAGC
>JBLHHD010000523.1:0-3045 GCA_047614605.1 Alteromonadaceae bacterium | reverse complement strand
AAGGCCGGGATAGCGAAATATTAAACAACCGCAAAGCAGTATTAACGTTAGCAAAAGAGAGAAATTCAATGAGATGGTCAAAAGATATTAGGAATTGTGAGCCAGTAGGATCGGTAATGTTGAATCCCGATAAGATTGAAATAACGATTGAAGAAAAAGCAGCATAAAAAACTAAAATTGATGACAACTACCTTGAAAAACACCGCCATCTGAATACCTGGAATTTCCTTTACCTTTTTTGCCATTGGTATAGCGCTGCTCACTACCGCCATTAAATCCTTTCTTTATTTCACCACCCTTTTTCTCAATCACCTTAGCAATAGCCATATTCAACGCTCGGGTAGCGGCATTACCTTTACGGCCACCGAGTTTTTTACCCGATGCTTCAAGTATCGCTTTAAACGCCTTTACATCACTTAAATCCACGGGAGATACCAGTGATATCGCCGACTCTATCCGCTCAAAAGCAGTAGAGGTGGGCGAAAATAGTGTGTATTCTGTCCCAGTTGATGCGGTTATAACGGTTGGCTTCAGTCAGGCAATTGCTGAACATGCAGGCATAACCCGGTGCATCAACGGCTTCGTATTCATAATCAATGACTTGCAGTGTATTGCCCGTTTTGCGATCAATGATTTGTTCGCTTTTAAGCAGCGCCTGGCGATAATCCCAAAGTTGATAATAGTTGTAGTGATGATGAGTTTTATCTTCGCTGGTCAGCGTAACGTTACGTATGGTGTTGTTGCCATCCGTTTTGGTGTTATTGGCGGTGCTTTCAAAACCACCGGTAATGGCGATGTCCAATGTTTGGCTGCTGCCATCGCTCAGGGTCACGGTTTTGCGGGTTACCGCTTCGATTGAATCGCGTTTAAGCGCAATCGAATAGTTTTTTGTCGGGTCAACCACCGGGAAGCTGGCGGGCAATGGCTCATAACAGGTATTGATTTGCCATGGGTCGTCATAGACCGGCACTTCGGCAGACGCCGACCACAACCGACTGCCACAGCTGGCGTATTCTCGCATGTCATAACGGGCAACCGCCCTTGCGGGTGCTCAATAACAAAGGCATAGATGATGTCACTACGCTTAAATTCTTCATAAAAAACAAACGCCGAGTTATCCGGCAGAACCACCTCATATTGATTGCTCCGCATGATGTTGCCATAAGGGTCCTGCACAATGGCTTTTTTGCGGTATTGCCAGCTTCGTCCGGCGGCGGTAATGGTGACATTATCTGCGCCACTGAGGCTGATTGTCAGCCCATCGTTGGCGGTAATGGATAATAAAACATGTTGATAATCAAGGCTCAAAGAGGTTTCGGTGCGCGGCATTGGCCCGCTGTTAACCGTCGCTAAGCAGTCTCGACGATAACCCCAATTATATTCAACCCAATTGCCGAAGCGGTCGGTAATACGTGACACCGATAACATGAATCCAGTCACCGGATGAGTATAGTTATCCGCAATATGAATGTCGGCTTTATCAAAGGTATAGGTTAATCCGTCGGTGGTAGTGACCTTATACCAATTACATTAACTCACTAAGCTATTTTGCTTGTTAAAATGGCCACTGACTGCGTTGTTAATTTTGTATGTAGAACAACTATATATGGCAATTAACGCCTTGTCATTGACCATTTTCCCTGCCCAAAATTTAGCGCATTGAATTAATGTCACTGGTATTAAACCCCTCGTAACCATCGGCATCGGTAAAGCAGTTTATCAGCCAGTGATTTTTACCGACAAACTGAGTATTTACCGGGTAGTTGCCATTACCGTCAAGACGAAATAATGAGGTTTCTTCGCCGTCGATAATAACCGTTGGGCCAAAAGCGGCTTGGCGCTCTTGTGCCGCGTCAATGGGCGCTGAGCACAACGTGCGAGTGTTATCACTGGGGACAATGCCGTACACCACCGGGATTTGAAATTTTTGCCCCGTAGGTGAAGGAAAAGGCGAGTGACCGGATTGCGTCCGGTTTGAATTGGCATGAGTGAACGATTCAAGGTGTTTAAGGCGTACCGGTAAGGTTGAGTTGCCCGGCAAGTCGATATCAAACAGCGAAAAGCTGCCCGTGCCCGAGCGGGTATCAAACTGATCGCCAAACAAGGTGCTCGATAACAGCGGTGTGCTCTGCGGGGCGGCAATATTGCTGCCCGGATCAAAGTCACCAGCAGTGGCAAACCAGCAGCACAATAGTAGAGTGAACACACTTAAGTAACGGTTTTTATTCATTAGGTTCTTTTTATTGGTGACGTTTATTATTGGGCACGAATAATATAGATAAGCGGTATATTGTCAATACGTTTTGCTTCGTTTTATGTTAGTCGTACTTGCCTTTGCACAAAAAATTGTTTAAAACAGACGGCTTAAAAAATACAGAAAAACGAATAGGGTTAAAAACATGAGAAAAAGCGTTGAAGATAGCATTGTTGTACTTAAAGAAGCAGAAGTTGTCGAGCTGGATCGCAACCCGACAATCCCCCCAGCGATGCCACAAGCAGATGATGATTTGTGTGGAGTAAATATCTTTCGCGAGGCGTTTAGCGAGCTGGATTTAAGCAACCTCACTATGCCAAGAACCTATATTGGTAAGTCTGAGGTAAGTGAAAGTGATTTTTCGAACAGCGACCTAACTGAGTCAAATTTTAGCGAAAGTGATTTTATCGAAGCCAATTTTAGCCAAGCTGACTTGTCCAATGCCAATTTAAGTGGCTCGGTATTTGAAGAGGTGAACTTTAGCGCTACCAACCTGAGCAATGCCGACTTAAGGATAAGTGCCTTCACCGACTGTGACTTTACCGACGCCAATATGAACGGTGCAAAGCTGACCAAAGATGAACATAAGTAATCGACTGTTTATTATTACACCTGATAGAGTATAATTCACTCACTTTGACACTGTAAAATGAAGATATCGACCTGTGATCCCAATCCTTTTTGTAGACCACCTTACGCCTGAGGAAATAATAACGCTGGAAGAACTCCATCATAACCATCCAAAACCACCCGCCCGAAAACGTGCTCAGATTATTTTACTCAATAATCAA
>JBLHHD010000522.1:0-3049 GCA_047614605.1 Alteromonadaceae bacterium | reverse complement strand
GCAACGGGCGGTGATCACCAGTAGGGTATCTTGTTCAGTACCATACTCACTGAATAATACCTGCTTAAGGAGTTGTTGTCTGATTTTAACGGCTTTGCAGTTAGACAAACCTCTTAAACAATTGACTAGGGTAGTTTTGTTGTTATCTTTTAACGCTTTTATGGCCTTGTCAAACAATGCCTCAGCCAGTGCGGTCGGAATACTGGCATGTTCAAACTGGCTCAGTAATCGGGTTTCTACGGCTTCGGGCAAGTGTGGTAGGGCTTTTAGCAAGCTGCTGAGATTTTCGTTGTTGTCGATTCGGGCGGCCACATCAGCCAGCCCCTGAACTCCTACACTTTGCCATTGTTGCCAGCCCAAATTGCCTTGCAGGTAACGTTGTGCATGTTCGTAATAAACTGAGGCAGGTTGATTCATATCTTGTTTGATACGGGCGTTAAGGGCCGCCAGCTTATTTTGATCGGGTTTAAAGGTATAAGGGTTGTTATCGAGCTTGTCTTGTTGAGCGCTGTTATTGGTCAACTGGGTGCCTAATATTTCGATCACCATTGCGATAAAATGGGAGCGGGTGGCCTGAACCAGTTTGCCCTGTTCGTCCAGTGGAAAGTTAAGGAACCACAAATAGTGTTCATCTGAACGGGTTTTATCCCAAAAGATAATCGCAAACCAGGCTTTTTGTTGCAGCGGGTAAGGATAAGGTTCGCTGGTGTCTTCAAAGGCTTTAAAATCACTACTGTTGATTTTTTGCACTCGTCGGCCCAGGTCAAATACCCGGAATTGTGTATTGGATGCTTCCAGCAAATGATAAAGGGTAGAAAACTGACTGCTCATTGGGGGGCCATTATTACGCTGCTATTGCGCCGTTGGAGGAATTTTGCCTGATTATATAGCGCCCACCCAGAAACACAATATTTTGTGTTGGTAATACGCTTAACGAGTTGCGATAATAACGGCTAATTTATTGACCATCGACAGGCCATTGATGATGGATAAGCCGCTGAACAAGTGCAAAAATAAGTACAATAGTACCGTACTTTTACTTAGTGATATTCAAACGCAGCTTGAGTTATTGGGTTTATGGCAAAGCCACCGCCCGACCGCTCGGGCATTAGCCAGTGAGCTGCCTTTTTGCTGTGATACGCTGGACTTTCACCAGTGGCTGCAATTTATTCTGATCCCCCGTATGACAGCACTGATTGACGGGCGTTTGCCATTGCCAGATAAAATTGCGATTGCGCCAATGGCTGAAGAGGCGTTTAAGGTCACAGGGGCATCAGCGCTTTCATTAATCCAAACCATTCGTCACTTTGATCGACTGCTTAGCGGCTCTGTCGTAACATTAGTGGCGTTGTCGTAAATTAATGACCGTTTCTTAGAATAAGGTAATGACGATTTGCAACCCTTAAACATTATTTACCAGGACGAGTATCTGGTGGCAATCGATAAACCTGCCGGTTTACTGGTGCATCGTTCAATGATTGACAAGCACGAAACCCAATTTGCCATGCAACTGCTGCGTGACCAAATAGGTCAGCATGTTTTTCCTGTTCACCGTTTAGACAGGCCCACTTCCGGGGTTTTACTGTTTGCGCTAAGCGCTGATATTGCTCGTGTTATTGGCGAAACCTTTAGCGCAGGAAAAATGGAAAAACGTTATTATGCGCTGGTCAGAGGGACGGTAAATGAAGGGGCCATTATTGATTATCCGTTAAAAGAAATGCTTGATAAAAAAAGTGACAAAAAGGCCTGCCAAGACAAAGAACCACAAGAGGCGGTGACTGAATATCGCAGTTTGGCGACCGCTGAGTTAGCTTACCCGGTTGGACGCTATAATTCGGTGCGTTATTCGCTGCTTGAATTAACCCCGCAAACTGGGCGCAAACATCAGTTGCGCAGACACATGGCCCATATCAGGCATCCGATCCTTGGTGATACGACTCATGGTGATGGTAAGCAAAATGCGTTTTTCTTTGCACACTTCGAATTACGCCGCCTGATGCTAATAGCTCACTCTTTGACATTGCCACACCCGGTAACACAAGATAAAATAGCGCTGCGAGTTAACTTTGATCCATCCTGGCAAGCTGTGCTTACCCAGTTTGGCTGGGATAACGGTCAAATTTATAAATAAACAATGGAGTTACAATGGCGAACATTTTAATTATTGCAGGTTCTGTTTATGGTGGTGCGGCGTATGTTGCTGAGCAAGCCATGGAATTATTGCAAGGTAGAGGCCATCAGGTCAGTATGACTGAAGCCCCTAAATTGGCGGATATCACCAGTGATGCAAATGATACCATTTTGGTAATTTCATCAACGACTGGTCAGGGCGATTTGCCCGATAACCTGGTAGGTTTTCATGCTCAACTTAATGACAAGTTTCCGCTGATCCCCAACAAACGTTTTGGCGTAATTGCACTGGGTGACAGCAGCTATGGCGAAACCTACTGTAATGGCGGCAGACAAATGGAAACTTTGTTTACCGAGTTGCAAGCGGTTAAGGTCGGTGAACGATTTGATATTGATGCCTGTGAAGTACTCCAGCCCGAAGATGAAGCTTTACCCTGGATAGAGCAATGGGAAGAACTGCTTTAAACCTCACCGGTAAAATAAGGCCATTAAAAAAGCCCCTGTGTGATCAAACACACAGGGGCTTTTTTATTGATTAAGATTTAATTTTGCCATCTTGGCCGACTGACATTCCAATAGAACAATTCATTCAAATGCGGATAAATGCGCTGCGTATGGTACAGGTGAAATCTTAAATGCCAATAAAGTTTAGAATAAAAGTTGACCATGTTACTGGTGAACGATGAGTGGTATAAGATAGAGAGCCGATCGAAATACGCATCCTAAAGTGATAGTACTCAGCGAGGGTGAGGATAATTAAAAATGCAGGTGCATTATGTTTTGAAATTCATATGGCTCGTTTTTCGTTTTGTCTAAAAGCCGTATTTTTAGTTTCAATAGTTAGGTTGATTTCATAACAGCAGTTAGTTAGACTCAATGGCATAAATGAAAGTTTAGGGTATTAAAATATGGGCACCGA
>JBLHHD010000521.1:0-3064 GCA_047614605.1 Alteromonadaceae bacterium | reverse complement strand
TGATTACACATCCCAAATAGGTTTTCATATCCAATTTAACATAATATACATTATGGGCTATTATGTATAGCACTATTAGGGGGGTACTTGACACTGTTGCCCTATGGCTATTTGGGGTTGATTTTGGCGTCGCTACGTGAAATCTTTTTATCATAGCAGTATATTGTTGGACGAAGCCGCTATCGCGGAGAAAAAGCAATTTGCTTAGCGCAATTAACCCGCTATAATCCCCGCTGGTTTTTAGCTCTTTTTTAAGTATTGGTAAAGCAACAGCATGAGTCATTCCCAGCAAGTTAAGCAAAAATTCAATTACACCAAACTCGAACAGCGCCTGCGTCGCGCAACTGGTCAGGCGATTAGTGATTACAACATGATTGAGGATGGCGATAAAATCATGGTGTGTCTGAGCGGTGGCAAAGACAGCTATACCATGCTCGATATTCTGATCAAACTACGTCGTCGCGCACCTATCGACTTTGAACTGTTTGCGGTCAACCTTGATCAGAAACAACCAGGGTTTCCTGAGCATGTTTTACCGCAATACCTCGACGGGTTACAAGTTGACTATAAAATTGTTGAAGAAGATACCTACTCTATCGTAACCGAGAAAGTTCCCGAGGGTAAAACTACCTGCTCACTATGCTCACGTCTGCGCCGGGCGATCTTATATAAAACCGCCAGCGAAATTGGTGCAACCAAAGTGGCCTTGGGTCATCATCGGGATGATATGTTAGAGACCCTGATGTTAAATATGTTTTATGGCGGCAAACTTAAAGCCATGCCACCTAAACTGGTCAGCGATGATCGTAAACATGTGGTCATTCGTCCGCTGGCGTATTGTAAAGAGAAAGATATTGAACAGTACTCACAGTATCAGCAATTTCCAATCATTCCATGTAACTTGTGTGGCTCGCAAGAGAATTTGCAGCGTCAAAACATTAAAGAAGTGTTAAACGACTGGGAAGTACGCTTTCCAGGGCGAATTGAATCGATGGCAACGTCGCTAAAAAATGTAGTCCCTTCTCATTTGGCTGACGCTGAGTTGTTTGATTTTAAAAACATTAACAGCGATAACAGTCACGGTGTCGAAGGGGATTTGGCTTTTGATCCGCCACAGATTAACAGCCAATTTATAGCTGATGACAGCAATGAAGCCGTACAAGTGCTTGAATTGGTTTAAGCGTTAACTTGAATTTTTTAGTCGGCGACAAACTTGGCGTTATAATTGATCATTTGCGAGATTTCGTTGACATAGTGATCGCCCCTGGAGGAATACTGGATCAACCCAGTCGCCAGCACCTTGGCTTGTAATGGCAGGTCATTTTCTCTGAACTGTGCTCTTATCTCTCTGAGTAAGCGATAAGCGTTATTGGTGTTAATGTTCTTAAAGTAACTTTTTACCGACAGTGACACGCTCATAAACGCCTTTACTTCGTATGCCATACCGACCGGGCGACCATTGGGGATCACCCCGCAATCTTTGACATAACACCACTCACCAAAAAAGTTCAGCCCCAACCGGGCAAACCGCGAAGTGCCCCACGCTGACTCGTTGGCGGCTTGCATCAACACCAGGGTTTTAGGCAATTGATCAATCGATTGAAGTAATTCGCGGAGGCCCTTTTGGGTCGACATCGTCTGAAAGTTAATCCGATAAAGCTTGTACAGCGCATTTAAGGCTTTTTCATCTTCAGCGGCTAACTGCAACTGCTCATTGTATTGCTTTTGCACTGCAATCAACCAGATTCGTTGGGCCAGCAAACGCGCATTTTCGGCATCAATATGAGGCGTCAAAAAGGCAAAGAATTGGGATTTTTTGGTTTTAATATCACTGATGGCAGCAAAATCCGGTAAAGTCACTTCATGTACTGGGACATACGTTTCGATTTTTTTTATTGGCACTTTAACGGGTTCAATTTCAACCACAGGAGGAATGACCTCTGGTATTACTTTAACTGGTGGTGTGATCACAAAAGGAAGGAACAGCAATGCACCAAAAGCGGCTAAAAGTGCGGTTTTGAAAATCAATGGCGTCCGTTTTAACGGGTTGTTCTGCAAGTCAATTTACCCTGTCGTTGCTAATCAAGACGAGTATTATACTTTATTTCACCGTATATCTCATATTTTTGTTTTTTCACCGCAAAACGGTGTTTAAATAACCGGGCTTAAACATCAATAATTGGCTAAAATGACCAAAACCTACGTTTATAGACTTTTTTGATTGTTTTTTATTTTTGTTTAAACCTCTGCAAGCCTGTCACGTCTAGTATCTACCAATTGGCATTATCGTTGCTTATATGAGTCGTTGCCAGTTATATTAACCATCATTAATTAAAAACAGTTTTGTTTAAACCGGAGTTTTAACATGAAAAAATCACTTGCCACTTTTGCTTTGTTATCCACTGTTATCGCCACCTCTGCTGCTGCGAAAGAGATGAAACACCTCAACAAGACCATGGATATTACCGAAGGTCAGCCAATTTCCATCAGTGTACCAGTCGGCTCATTAAAAGTACAAGCCTGTGATTGTAATGAAATTGATATTCAAATTGAGGTTGAATCTGCCAATGGTGGCTGGAACATTTTCAGCAGTGGCGGCGACGTTGATAGTGCTGAACTAAAAATCGAACAACATAACGGTAAAATCAGCTTTGAAGTAGACGAAGATGATACCAAACAACGCTGGTTAGTGACTTTACCTGCCACCTCAGCACTTAGTTTTGATATGGGTGTCGGCAGTGTTGAAATTAAAGATTTAAATAATGACCTGGATGCCGATGTAGGTGTAGGTTCACTGGCTATTGATGTTAGCAGCGATAACTACCGTCACATTGAGCTGGATTCAGGTGTTGGTGACACCACTATTCGTGGTTTTAAAGGTGATGTCACCAATAAGCGTTCAGTCGTAAGCTCCTCAGCTAATTATCGCGGTGAAGGCCAATATTTCATTGCCGCTGATGTCGGTGTTGGTGAAGCCAGTGTCAGCAACTAAAAGTCGACACTAATTATCACGAGTATATACCGACAACACCGGAAACTTGCTTTGACCAAATGACAGGGTAAA
>JBLHHD010000520.1:0-3072 GCA_047614605.1 Alteromonadaceae bacterium | reverse complement strand
ACCAGTCAAACTATGGATGAGACTAAAGTAACAGGATTAGGCTTAGATAGGCCTGTTGAGTCAAGCGATGATTTAGGTGTAGATTCAACGCCTAAGTTATTAAACAATTACCACTTTAAACAAACCCGTCGGGTGATCACCAAAGAGCTGCATTATTTTGATCATCCTTATATGGGGATGATCGTGCTGGTTCGGCGTTGGGGCTGGTAAAACCGCCGGGGCTTGGTAAAACTGCCGGGGCTTGGTAAAAAACAAAACAAGGTAAAACCATGAAGATCAAATCACTATTAACGATGGCGCTTATGTCACTGGCATTAGTCGCTTGTAGCAAAGTTAACAAAGAAAACTACGAGGCACTGGGTATTGGTATGGAATATGCCGAGATCACCGCAGCCATTGGCGACCCGGAGAGCTGTAGCGAAACGCTGGGCACCAAAAGCTGTATCTGGGGTGATGAAGCCAAACACATCAAAGCCACTTTTATCGTAGATAAAGCCATTACATTTTCCAACAACGGCCTTTAAGCTGTTAACTTCAAAAAGAGATACACTATGAAAAGTTTGTGGTCTGATACAACCGCCGCGCAGTACCCTACGCCATTGGCACAACGAGTTTATACCTCAAGACTGTTAGGTCAGGAGCCTTCGCTGGTATTACACGGCGGCGGTAATACCTCAGTAAAAGATACCGTTGACAACTTCTTTGGTCAAAGCGAAGAGCTGTTGTACGTTAAAGGTAGCGGTTGGGATCTGGCGACTATTGAAGCGGCGGGTTTTGCGCCGGTTAAAATGGATACCTTGATGAAAATGGCTGCGCTGGACGATCTCAGTGATGGCGATATGGTGAAGTACCAGCGCTCGGCAATGACCGATCCGTCAGCGCCAAACCCATCAGTAGAAGCCATTTTACATGCGCTTATTCCGTTTAAATTTGTTGATCATACCCATACTGATTCGGTGGTAACACTGACCAATACTCCAGGTGGTGAAGCAACCATTCGCCAGTTATACGGCGATAAAGTGTTTATCATTCCTTACGTTATGCCTGGTTTTGCGCTGGCTAAACTGGTTTATCAAATGACCAAAGACATTCATTGGGATGAACTTGAAGGTATGGTACTGTTAAATCACGGTCTGTTTACCTTTGCTGACAATGCCAAAGATGCTTATGAAAAAACCATTGAACTGGTCACTAAAGCAGAAGATTATATAGTAATGCATAACGCTAAAGTTACTGTGAAAGCTCAACAAAATGAAGCGCTTAGTAGTGATGAGCTGCTAACACTGGCAACCATCCGTAATAAGGTTTCACAAGTTAAGGGAATGCCAACAATTGCCAATCTTAACACCAGTGACATTGCCACTATGTACGCTAAACACGTTAACTTGCACAGTATTGCGACGCGCGGCCCGCTAACCCCGGATCACGTTATTCGAACCAAACGTATTCCGGCTATTATTGATGATACCGCTGCCATCGATGCTGCCATCGACGGTTATGTCAGCCAGTACAATGATTACTTTGCCGAACATAAAACGGCTGAAATCTGTTTGAACCCGGCCCCTAACTTTGCCATCTGGCAAAACAAAGGCAGTATTTCATTTGGTAAAAGCATCAAAGAAACCCTGGTTACTCAGGATATCACTGAGCATACCTTTGCTGCGATTTTAACCGCCGAGCAACTTGATGCTTATCAGGCATTACCGTCCAAAGACATTTTTGATGTTGAATACTGGTCGCTTGAGCAAGCTAAACTGAAAAAAGGCGCGGTTGCTGCTGCACCGTTAGTCGGCCAGATCGTACTGGTAACCGAAGCCTGTAGCGAAGTGGGTTCAAACACCATTGCGGGTTTACTTAAACAAGGCGCTTGTGTGGTTGCTGTTGATAGCAAAGATGAAGTGACAACACAGTACAACAAAGCCGATTGCAAAGGTATTAAAGCAGACGATTCAAACATGCTTGGGGCAGTTGAGTTGGCAGTTCGTTCATTTGGCGGACTGGATATCATCATTGATGCAGCTAACAGCTCTGCGCTGGACGCTCATGCGGCACCTTATCTGGCGGTTGGCTTAAACGCCAGTGTGATCTCTATTTCTGAGGGGGCTCTCAGTATGGCCCATTCAGTCAGAGCCAACCAAATTCATTACCGCGCCAATGCTACAGCGACTGATATCAGTAACATGGCGGTCACTATGGCTGGTGCGACCTTTTACAACGTTAACAATGCAACAATCGTTATCGGAGAATAACCACAATGACTCAATATTTAATGACAATTGACGCTGGCACCGGCAGTGGTCGTGCGGTTTTATTTGACCTGCAAGGTAACCAGGCGGCTATTGCTCAAGAAGAATGGAGTCACCACGGTGAGGATGGCGTACCAAACTCAATGAACTTCGACTGGGATACCAATTGGGCATTGATTTGTCGCTGCATCAAAAAAGTGATCCGCGATGTGGGTGCCGCCCCGGCTGACATTTTGGCGATCACCGCCTCAAGTATGCGTGAAGGTATCGTATTATATGATGCCGATGGCAAAGAGCTGTGGGCTGTTGCCAACGTAGATGCCAGAGCCGATAAAGAAGTGAAATTTCTCAAGCAGTCTTTTGAGGGTATTGAGCAGGCGTTTTACAAAAGATCAGGCCAGACTTTCGCTTTAGGTGCCCTTCCCCGTATTATGTGGCTGAAGAACAATCACCCTGAGTTGTATAAAAAAACCGCTAAAATCTCGATGATCAGCGACTGGGTTTTAGCCCGTTTAAGCAATGTCATTGCTACTGACCCATCAAACGGTGGTACTACCGGTATTTTCGATTTAAAAAAACGCGATTGGTTGCCAGATATGGCCACCAAAGTGGGCATTAAAGAGGATATCTTCCCGCCAGTATTAGAGCCGGGTACCGTTATGGGGCAGGTTTCATCAGCGACAGCTGAGCAATGTGGTTTATCACAAGACACCAAAGTCGTTATGGGCGGCGGGGATGTACAGCTAGGTGCAGCAGGTCTTGGTTTGGTTAACCCGGGTGATGTTGCCATTCTTGGCGGTTCATTTTGGCAGCAAGTGGTTAATAT
>JBLHHD010000519.1:0-3077 GCA_047614605.1 Alteromonadaceae bacterium | reverse complement strand
AGCCGCGCCTTGGCATGGATGAAAAAGCGACCGAGCATGGTTTGTCGTTGCTGTGGTGGTGAAATGGAAATAGTCAAAACCAGGCTCCCGCCTTTGTTCGGCTGCTTTAGCGTGGTGGTTACCTGAAAGGTAAAGACTATTCGATTATGTAAACCCTAACGCCATTGCAGGAGAACAAAAATCAGTGAGCATGGCTGCGGACCGGTCTTGGCTGGAAAACAAGAAAACGCCCCAGCGACACGTCAATATTGCTTAATAAGGTTATCGCAAAGGTAACATTCACATCCCTGTGGTCCGGCCTGTCGCCATCCACGTGCTCACTTAATCGGTATAAAAGCGCCAAGTATTCGCTTTCGTATAGGTAGGGTTATGTCTACTAGTTTAATGTCGGCGGCTTTTGTTAGACCAACGTCCATGTGATCCGCCCTTCGCAGGTACAAAAGCGCCAAGCATTCGCTTGCGTACCTACTTATCCAAAGTCGTCGAACTTTATTTGGTTTCTTGGCACGTCTAGTGTTGCCATTAGTTGGTATACCGCTTTGTTTAATAGTGGCGGTCCGCACAGGTAAAATTCGCAGGCCTTTACATTTTTATGACTTATCAGGTAATTGTCGTTCATTACCTGATGAATGTAACCCACCGGTCCATCCCATTCGTCTTCTTTACCAGGCTCTGATAACGCTACCGTCCACTCAAAGTTGGCGTATTCACGGGCTAAATCCTCAAACTCTTGCTGGTAAAAAATGTCATGTATCGCCTTGGCACCATAGAAAAAGGTGATTTTTCGTTTGGTTTTTACAGTCCGTAACAGATGCAATATATGACTGCGTAACGGGGCCATCCCCGCGCCACCACCAATAAAAATCATTTCTCGATCACTGTCTAATGCGTGAAAATAACCAAAAGGTCCAGATAAATCGATGATGTCATCCACCCTTAATGAAAATAAGTAACTCGAAGCCAACCCCACCGGCACGCTGGGATTTTCAGGTAAACATAAACGTATATTAAAGGTTAACTTATAACCATTATCTGGCGCATTTGCCAAAGAATAAGCCCTTAGGATCATCTGGCTACGACTGCTGCGTAAACGAGTGATACCCAGTGTCTGCCAAACCGTCTGATACACTTCGGGCACCTCAATATCACTTAAAATAGTTTCTCCCGGCGGACAATGTAACTGCACATACTCTCCGGCTTCAAAAGAAAACCCGCTGTCAAACGGTAACTCGACCTGTAACTCTTTGATTAATGGCGTGACAAAGTCATTACTAATCACCTTGCATTCAAGTACCTGTTGATGTAACACCGATTCGGGCAATTCGACCACCAACCCAGAATCAACCCGCATCTGACAAGCCAATCGATAACCATCGGCCAATTCGCCAGGTGTCAACAAGCTATGGTTGCCCCACACCGGGCTGTCAGCCTGAGCCAGTTTAACCTTACACAACCCGCAACTGCCACCACCACCGCACTCAGACAGTAATTCAAACCCTACACTATTAAGCGAATCGTACAAACTGGCATGTTTTTTAACAAAAATCTCACTGTCAAATCCCCCCTTGCCAATGATCCGAATCGGCATTTTTTTAAATCGCCCAAACCAACCAAAATCCTGCCAGGAAAAGCTGTAAAACAACAATAAAAACCCACTGAGGGCGATGAACAAAGTTAACGAAGCGACTAAAATAATCAACGGATGGTTAAAGCTCTTACGCTCAGAGTAATCCATGATGTGCAGCATCCACAAAAAATCAAATACTCGCCAGGTGTCCACTTTAATCCCGACAAACTTGCCGTTGGTGCCATCAAAATATAAGCTCGGTTGCTCTTCACCAGAAAAATCCGCCCGCCATACGGGTAATTTAAAGCGACGATTTTCGGTGCTGCGCTCCCACTCTTTACTCACCAGCACCAGCTTTCCATCACCTTTGTAACGCCCTTTAGCCAAATTGGTGATAATGGTTTGAGAGAGGTTAACCGGTTGTAAAGTCTCCGTTGAAAGTATGACCTGGGTATCCTCCATCTGCAGCAAAAATACCGGTTCATTTGCCAAATTAGACAAACTCACTGACTGTGCTTTGGGATAACGACTAATAACCTCATCAAAATTGCCCGTTGGCATCATCATTGCTGGTGACTGCGGGGGATTAAGTAACCCTCTTCCCGAAACCCCATGATGAGACAATAAACTAAACGTCATGCCACTGAACATCCACAAAAACAGTTGCAGCCCTACCAGTAAACCCAACCACTTATGTAGCGTACGAAACGTTGCGAGGTATTTCATGGTTTATTGCTCCCCGGACGTAAACGGTACCAAACTAGCATCAACCCGCTAATTGACATAATAAACCCCAAAATCGAAGCCACCCGTAACAGGCTGTTATTAATATCATCCCGGGTTTCATAATCCATAATGTGCAACATCCACAAAAAATCAAACCACCGCCATAAATCGCTGCGCTTACCAGCTAACCTGCCGCTGTTAACATCAAAATATAAGGTCGACGCCAGCCAGTCATCATAAGCGACTTCCCATATAGGTTGCGCCCTACCACCCAATTCTGAGGGATACTGTTCAAGCCTTCTGACTTGTACCACCGTGGCCTGCCCAGCATAATGTTTAGCGGCCAGAATGCTAATATCGTCGCGGTCCAATTCGTTTAAAATATCACCACTGGCCGCATCCAGCACTATCTTGCCCTCTTCGGTGGTCAGTAAATAAACTGCCTTATCCAGCCTGACCGTTAACTTGATCTCACTAACCTGCCCATAACGACGAAAAACCTTATCCGGTAATGGGGCAATACGCTTGTCTGCCAAAACCGCTGGCGGTAATGTTTTGACCAGGTGATCACCATGAATATAATCAATATGAATTACCGTCATGTAAAGTCCGCTGACTACCCACAACAGTACCTGAATACCCACGGTTAACGCCAGCCACTTATGGGTCTTTCTGGCCAAAAATCTAAGTCGCATATTCAATCCTACTTTAAGCCGTCAAGTGCACGGCGTTTACTAAAGTCTGATGTTGATTTCCATTGTGGCCAGTCTTTGCTGCTGGCCAA
>JBLHHD010000518.1:0-3081 GCA_047614605.1 Alteromonadaceae bacterium | reverse complement strand
TTGTTAGTGAGTTTGATCAGATGTATGACTGGGCGTTTGGGGCTTTAGTGATAATCACGAACTGATCCAGGGTTTTGCTGGTTGTTTTGAGTGCTTACTGGTCAGTGCCCATTCGTTAATTTTTAGCAAGATCCCAACGATCCGGATCAACTCAATCCAGCGTTGACTAATGATTGGTTACATCCCAATGGTGAAGGTTATCAAGTGATGGCTGATGCGGTTGATTTGAGGTTATTCAGATAATCGTCTTTTAAAGCAAGCCATTAAGTCCATCCCTACTGGACTTAATGGCTTCGTAAAAGAACCCGTTAAATATTAATACTGGGTGGTACTTTGCTTGGCAGTAAATAACCGTATGCCTCACGGGTCTGATTACGTTCGGTGATCACTTTTTCAATCACATCTAACGTCGCTCTGAACACGTTTAATGGTCCGCCTGATTGTGTCACACGTTTATCAGTGAAGCTGTCAGGGTAAGGGAAGTTATTGGTGCGGTATTCGCCGAGCTTGCGATAATAGACGCCGCCCAGTATTTGCAACAACGATAACTGCTCCAGTGACTGTTGTAACGGTGGCAAAGTGGCCAACCATTTTGTCTGTGAGTCGGCAGTGGTTGGATTTTTGCCCCAATTAGAACCTGTGACCGCTGGTGAGAAAGTCATGAGCACACTTTGTGGGAAGTTTACTGCGGCATGTTGAGCACTGCCAGTGAAAATAACCATAGTTAATACTTCACTCAATTGTGCTCGGGTAGCGATTGGTCTGAAATCATTAATCCGTCCTTCAGTCATTAATGCATGACTAAAGGCCGTTAATTCAGTATCTGCGGTCACATCATCATCACCATTGTAATACAGAGCAACATAGGCTGTGGTCCATTCACTAATGGCTTTCCAAATCAATATGGCATCATCGCGATAAGGGTAATCGGGTAGGTGACTGATATTAGCAACACCACGGGTAGCTAAATCCCTGGGCAACATATAGTCATAAAAATCCAGTGCCAGACGATCACCACCAGCGGCTTCCTGAGTCTTGGTGATTTGACCGCCAAAAATACTTTCGATTGGACCACCTGGGGCAATTAATGCACCGGCTGCCGCTTTGTTGATAAACAAAGTGCCTTCAAAATGGGGGGTTAATAATACATTTAACGGATGTTCGCTGGCTAAACTGCGCTGCATGGCAACGGAGAAGGCTTCAATCAACAGGTGAGTTCGGCCAAGGTGGACAAATAACTCATGATAGTTGCCATCAGCTACCTGAACCAATGACATGGCGGCTTGCCAGCGCCAGTATGCGCTTGAACTACCATTATCCGGCTGGGCATAAATGACTTCACCGTCGGTCTTTTTCTGACCCGCCTGAATAGCGACCGGCATTAGTGATTCAGCCCCTTTGGCAATAGCAAATAACGCTATCGGCGCAAATACCTGCTTGGTATCACTTTGGCTGTTGTCACCCGTTAGCTGTTCAAGTTCTTTATAATCAAGCAAATAAACGCGGTTATCAGCCAATGCAGCACTAAGCGAATCGGCTTGACCCATCACTTGTTTAAACCCGGCGTCAGTGACTGGAAAGTTATCAGGTAACCGGATGATTTTTTTGATCAGCATCGGGTTTTGTCCGGCTACTCTGAAACGGGCAAAGGTTTTGTTGTGCTGAAACGTTCTGGCAATCGATGGCAACGGTAAGGTTTGAAAGAGGTTTTCATAAGCGGTCAAACCTTCTTCGTCTCGCTGGGCTTTTAATTCTTTATGGATATAGTCCGTGTATTTTTTGATCAAATCTTCGAGCAAGGTAGTCGCCGCGTTAATTAATGACCAATGCTTGCCAAAAATTACATCTTCGATACTTGAAGTAATATCATCAAGTGTCTCTTTGATACTTAGCAGATGAGGGACTTCATCTGCGATGTTGGCGATTAGGTTATCGACTATCGGAATTAATACTTTGGTGACGGTGATCACCCACTCTAGTGTCGGGCGAGCTTCAGCGGGTAAATTTTTAGACATTGGCACACCAGTGACATTGGGGTTTTCTAAATCCCAAATATAACTTCGTTGGTTTTTTTTAATCTGCTTTTGGCGCTTTCTTTGCTCAGCGTTAGTGTCGTTTTGAGGCAAAGTTGGGTTGTCATGAGAACATAGGTCAAAAATTAGAGTTTCCTTGTTGTTGATATTGTTTTAATCAGTTCACTGATTAGAGTTTTTACTCTTTTCACAAGTAAACCTAATCTAGACCCACAAATTAGTAAGCGCAATCAAAAAGCCAATAAAAAACAAATAAAAATAGCCGCCTGAACAAATCAACTGGTGGATCAGTATTGGTTACATGAATAATTCGTTTAAATCCAACCACTTGCATTTATTTTCACTAATTTGATTGAAATTTCAAATATTTGTCATATTTTACTCTTAAGCGCTTGCGGTGTTTTTAAGCAAATTGTGCGATGTGGTTCAGCTTAGCAATAAAACCGAGGAAATTTTATTTGTTGGTGTTGATGTTTATATCGGTATTTAAACGTTGGGAAACACCATTACCACCGATTATACAGATATCGGTGATAATGAATCAGGCTTATTTTTGTGCGGCGACCACCGAAATTTCAAATAATAACCCCTCGCGGGCCATACTTGCCTGAACACAAGCACGAGCAGGGGCGTGGCCTTGAGGTACCCAGTTATCCCAAACCTCATTCATTTGGGCAAAGTCCTTCATGTCTTTGATATACAAGGTGGCTGATAAGATATGCTCCCGGTCGCTGCCAGCTTGTTCAAGCAACGCATCGACTTTAGCCAGCGTAGATTGGGTTTGTCCGGTGATCCCTTGTGTCGCATCTGCACAGACCTGACCACACAAATAAATCACACCGTTATGCTTAACGATACGACTCATCCGTTGTTTGGTTTCTAATCGTTCAATTGTCATTGGTTTTTCTCATGGTTAGTGTGTTGTTTGGTGGGCTATCTATCGCAGTAAATATTAAACGCTCTGGGAGGGTTTTGCACTATCTACTTGAAAGAGTTGCTATTTTTGAGGGCTGTTAACGCATCCAGCCTTCCATGATATAGTTTTTTT
>JBLHHD010000517.1:0-3083 GCA_047614605.1 Alteromonadaceae bacterium | reverse complement strand
TATTCAGCGTATATATTTTCTCAACATGTTTGTATTACCGAGTCGTAAGATCTGCTATAAATGAATAATAAATTCGAATAATGCGATTCTCTAAATTCATATATAAGTAGTTAAATATTGCACTGACAATACTCAACTAAGAGGTAATTTCAACACGCTGAATAGTTACATTATTTTTTGCATTTCTTTGATTTGTACTTTTTTGCACTGTTTAATTATGGTCTTATTTAGCTAGATTGAGTGAGTTTTGAGCAATTAATTGGCGAGATAATAACTTTACCAACCCGGACGATTTAAATTGCGTAAAGATGGTGTAAAATCGCTCTGAAATTAAATTCTGTGCAGGAAATTACCAATGACTGAACAAACGCCGCAAAGCCCTCCTGAGCAAGCCCCCGAAATAATCATTAAAGCGGTAGCCCGAAAGAATGCGTTGTTTTTGACTGTGCTGGGTAGTGCTGGGCTTTTATTGTGTGGGTTGCTTGCCAACTTTTGGTGGGTCGAATTACGGCTGGTACTGGTGTTATTGGTTTTAGTCTCTTTTTTGGTGATGCTGGTGGGCATATTCAAATATTTTGAACCTCACGATAGCTTTGTACTGACCCCTTGTGTATTACAGCATTTTCATCGTTATGGTAGCTGGCAGGTCGATTGGCAAAACATTCAAATTATCAGTCAGCCTCGGGTGACTCAGGGCATCGAAAGTAAAGAGTTAAACTATATTGGCATCAAGTTAGCGGATCCCGACCTGTTAAGTCAGGCTATTTCGCGCCGTTTGGCTAATCGTTTATTGCATGAGCAGCGTGATTTACATGTGTTGAGCTGCCAATTGGCGCAGGTGAGTGTTTTTGAAGGTTTGCTAAACGACTCGCCTTATAAAACCGCGCAGGGTAAAAAGATCATCGGACCGGTAGCGGCCTGGTTACATCGAACCAAGCAATTACGAGCGTCATTTGGTTATGACTTATATATTCCGCTTAACGCTTGCGACCGCCCGCCTCACGAATTTATTGGTTTGTTGAAACAGTGCAAAGAGGCATCGGTTGGTTACCATGACTAACGGTATAGCCAATAGTGTCATTGGTGTGCTCGGCTGTGGTTATGTTGGACAGCAGTTGTTAGCCCAGCCGTTTTTAGCCCAGCAGTCATGGCATTCGTCCAGTTGGCATACGGTTTATAATCATCGCCCTGATAGTGGGTTTACAGCGGTGGCATTTTCGCTGGATGAGCCTGACAGTTGGCATTCATTACCCTCACACGCCGATTGTCTGGTATTGACGATACCACCGGGGTATCAGGATGTTGAGCTTGAAACACAGCGTTTATTTCGCTGGTGTCAGTGGATGGCTGTTAATCGCAGTGCTTTAAAACGCTTGATTTATCTTTCGACTATCGGCGTGTATTCAACCGAATCGGGCGTGTACAATGAAAATGACCATTGCCAACCGGATGGACTTAGAGGGCAGTTGAGACTGGATACAGAGCAACTGTTACGAAAGTATTTTCAATGCACGGCCATTCGTTGCGGCGGAATATATGGCGCAGGGAGTAACATTGTTGACAAGTTGCTGGCTGGTGATCCGGTATACCGAGGTAATAAAGCGGTTTATCGTATCCATGTTGATGATTTGGTAGGGATCATCAGTCAGTTGATCAGCCAGCCCTGGCAATACAAGGCGGTGAATGCAGTCGATGATCGCAGCGCCAGTCAGGACGAAGTAATTGATTGGTTAATGTTGCAAAGCGAATTTGCAGCAAGGGTAGGGCAGACGTTAAGTTTTCATGATAAACGCCTGGATAACCCGGTGACCCATCAAGTGACGGCACCCAAGCGAGTGATCAGCAACAGCCTACTGCTTGAGGGGCTGGGTTATCGGTTAAAATACCCGAGTTATCAGCAGGGATTAGGGGTTTTGTTTTAGAGATCGTATTAAGAACCATCACCAAACCAGTACCCCCCCTTTAACAGTACCCCCTTTAACAATGCGCATCAATGATGGCATAGAGTTTGTCGGCTATCTGGTCTATATCATCTGCGGATACTGACAAATGAACGTTGCTTTCATCTAAATCAAACGCCTCGGCAAACAAACCACCGATACCCTGGGCGCGGCGGTCAATTTGAAGGTAGATATCAAGCGTATCATCATTGATAAACATCACCAGCTCTAGTTCATCGAGTTTGCCGCGAAAGTCGCCGCTGCGGGCTTTAAATTCAAACTCCTGAATAAAAGGTAAACTACGCTCAGACGATGAGCAAGCTTCATTTTCGGCGTCTGTCATATTAAAACCCAAATCTACCAGTGCATTAAGAGTGGCCTCCTGTAATGGGCTGGGGATAACATCAAGAAAGTCTTTATCGGCTTTATCCAGCGCACAATCAATATCAAGATTGGTTTGTATCCAGCAACTACTTTTGCCAAGACTTAATGGGGTGTGAGGTGACAGTTCAAGGCTAAACGGAATTTGTTTACTGTGATTTGGCGCGATAGCAAAACTGTCCTCGATATCCAGGTTATTGATTCTACAATGCTTTTCAATAACTCGGGTGAGGGTTTCATCGTCCTCCTGGTGCTGTTCTTCAACAAAATAATTGCAGTAAACATCCAGCTCAATTTTATTGATTTGTTGTTCGACGTTACCGCCTGTAATGGTGATCATCCCGCTGATTTGCTGACCTGGGGTGACTTGTTCGTTATCCAGTTCGGTTTCTATTTTGGCCGCACCAATGCCGACTTTGGATAATACTTTGCTAAAAAATGACATGAAAATTCCTTTATTAAAGTGGGGTTTCGGGGTGCATTATACTTTGACTGGCAGATTATGGCACGACCTTAAGGTAGCGCTCTACGGTTAGTGCCAGTTGGTCTGGTTTGAGATAGTTTTCGCGGTTTTTTCAGGCGAATAGTTTTACTATTTAACTGGAAAAAGCGCGTAAAATCGAAATGTCGAACCAAGCCAAATCCGAATTTCCCTCAGTCGAGTCTCATTCTCGGACAGGCTCCTAGAGCGCCATGTGGTTAGAAAATAGACTCACCAGAATGTCTAAAAATTGAGAATATTCTGGTTTAATGATAAACAAA
>JBLHHD010000516.1:0-3086 GCA_047614605.1 Alteromonadaceae bacterium | reverse complement strand
CAGTTGGTCCGCCTTATTTTAATTTTGTATTCTTAAGTATTACTGCGCCATTAGCCATTCTGATTGGTATTGGTATGTTAATTCGTTGGCGCAAAGATACGCCGCAAAACTTATGGTCTCAAATAAAAATCCCAGCAATTGGTGTATTGCTCGTCGCATTCTTGATAAGTTTAACCCTGCCGCAATGGATCTGGAGTGCTTTTGCTGGTTTGGCCATGTCACTGTGGATTGCCGTGACAGCCGTTATGGCAATATACGAACGTTTCAGGAACAGGCCATTGATGGCTTCTTTACGGGCAACACCCAGTGGGTTTTATGGCATGATTTTAGGCCATGTTGGCATTGCTGTGTTCATTGTTGGTATTACGCTTACTAGTTTGTATAGCGAAGAAAAAGACTTGCGTATGGCTCCTGGTGACGTTTATACGGTGGCGGGTTATGACTTCCAGTTTAATGGCGTGAAAAAGGAAGACATAAAAAACTATGTCTCTACTCGTGGTCATTTTACGGTGACGTCACAAACCGATGATTTTCTCGCAGAGTTATCACCCGAAAAACGTATTTATCGAGTACAGCAATCTCCAATGACTGAAGCGGCAATCGATGCGGGGTTTACTCGTGACTTATTTATTGCACTGGGTGAACCACTGGATGATAAGGGTAGTTGGGCGATTCGGATTTACTATAAACCCTTTATTCGCTGGATTTGGTTGGGCGCTATCATCATGGCTTTGGGCGGCTTGTTTGCAGCGAGCGATAGACGCTATCGTCAAGAATCAAAAGCAGCAGCAAAAGCAACTGAGTCAATAAGAGGGGCCGTTGTTTAATGCGTTTCATTTTACCCTTAGGTATTTTTGTTTTGATTGTGGGATTATTGGGTTTTGGTTTGACCCTTGACCCAAAGAAAATACCATCACCCTTGATCGATAAATCGGCACCAGACTTTTCACTCAGGAACCTATATGCGCCTGAAGAAAAACTATCGAAAAAGGATTTACTGGGTCAAGTTTGGGTGCTCAATGTATGGGCATCCTGGTGTGTATCTTGTCGAGCTGAACATGCAATTATTACCGATTTGGCTAACAGGAATCTGGTCGATATTTTTGGACTGAATTATAAAGATCAACCTCAGGATGCACGTCGCTGGTTACAGCAGTTTGGTAACCCATATTCAGCTAGCTTAATGGATATCGATGGACGAGTGGGTATTGATTGGGGTGTTTATGGTGTTCCTGAAACCTTTGTTATTGGTAGAGATGGGCAGATTAAATATAAACATATTGGTCCTGTAACCCAGGAGTCACTTGAGCATGAAGTGATACCGGCTATAAAAGAATTGCTGGGTTAAGCTGATGTCAGTTAAACGAACATTGGTTAAACAGGCGCGACTATTTGCGATTCTGGCACTACTGATTTTCAGCGCAGTATCTCAGGCAGCAGTTGAGGCCTATCAGTTTGAGTCGCCTAAAATGGAGGCTGAATACAATCAACTGATTGGTGAATTACGCTGCCTGGTTTGTCAAAATCAAAATTTATCAGGTTCGAATGCTGATCTCGCTAAAGATTTACGTCGAAAAACACACGAATTATTAATGGATGGTAATACGCCAGATCAAGTATCTGACTATATGGTTGCTCGTTATGGTGACTTTGTGCTTTATCGACCACCCTTACAAACTAATACTTTATTACTTTGGCTTGGGCCTTTTGCTTTATTGCTTTTGGTCGTTGTTGTAGTTTTTATGAAAATGCGACAAAAACAAGTGCTGGTTGCGCCTGAACAGGATGCAATGGCAAAAGCAAAACAGTACCTTTCGGAGCCAAAAAGAAAATAATGATATTCTGGATTGTGGTAGCCGCTTTGCTACTGGTTGGGTTGGTGTGTGTCATCCTGCCTGTTTTAAGAACGCCTAAAGAGGTGCAGTCGAGCGACAGGCAACAACAAAATGTTGATATTGCGCGAGACAAGAAAGCCGCATTAGATGAACAATTGGGTGATTCTAATTTAACCCAAGCCGAATATGACAATGCTTTACTCGAGTTACAAACATCGCTTGCGCTTGATCTTGAAAAACCTGAGTCTGGTGATGTTAACCATCAGGGTAAATGGCTCGTTTGGGTGTTAATTTTTGCACTACCATTGGCGAGTATCGGACTCTACCTAAAAATAGGCGAGTATCGAGTAATCGGTAACCCAGCCTTGGCATCAGTAGCGCTAGATCAAAATCAAACCCAAAAATTTGATATGACACTCGACCAAATGGTTGAGGTAGTGAAAGAGCGCTTACAAAAAAATCCTGACGATGCCAGAGGCTGGTTTGTATTGGGTAAAACTTTGATGGAAAGGGGTGAGTTTGATGAAGCCGTCACTGCCTTTCAACGAACGCTCGATCTAGTGGGCGACAAAGAAGCGGGTGTTTTATTTTCATTAGCTGATGCGCTCTCTATGCAAAAAGATGGGCTGATGACAGGTGAGCCTGAGGAACTGATTCAACAAGGGTTGAAAATTGATCCACAGGATCCGACCGGTCTTTGGTTGGCAGGGCTTGCCGCCGAACAGCGTCAGGACTATAAGGCTGCTTTTGATTACTTGAACACATTGCTGCCGCTGGTAGCCAATGATGCGCAGTCAACCATTGAGGTGAATCGAGTTATTGCATTGTTGCAAAATCAGGATCCGACGCTGATAACAAGCACTAAATTGCCGTTACAACATCAAAATAATAGTTTGAAGGTTTCAGTGACTCTGTTAGATGTTTTAAAACAGAAAGTATCATCTGATAACGCGGTGTTTATCTACGCTAAGGCCGCCAGTGGGCCGCCAATACCGTTAGCAGACAACCGGCTAACGGTTAGTGATTTGCCGGTGACGATTGAACTAAGCGACGCTGACGCGATGATTCCCAGCATGACTTTATCTTCATTTGAAGAAATCATAATAGGTGCCAGAGTGTCGATGTCGGGTAACCCGGTGGCTCAACCAGGTGATTTATATATCGAAACAGGTTCGGTCGATAGAAATGCCCTTAGCGATGGCGTGACGTTATCTATCAGTAAAACGAAATAAACATTCAAATAGAAAAAAT
>JBLHHD010000515.1:0-3090 GCA_047614605.1 Alteromonadaceae bacterium | reverse complement strand
CTTGAACAATCGTTTACTATTACCCCTTTTCATTAACTGGTCACCATCAAAGGACAAACACAGTGAATACATTAACATCAGGCGATAACGCCCCTTTATTTACCCTGTCGGACCACAACGATGACGCCGTCGAATTAGCCGCGTGTTTAAAAGAAGCCAGAGTACTGGTTTACTTTTACCCTAAAGCCATGACTCCAGGCTGTATTATTCAGGCCGAAGGCTTAAGAGACAGCGAAGCGGAGCTGGCCAAGCATAATGTTAAAGTGATTGGCATCAGCCCGGACCCAGTGAAAAAGCTGGCTAACTTCGTCACTAAAAAATCACTTAACTTTGCTTTAGTGTCTGATGAAGATCACGCCGTAGCGGATGGTTTTGGTGTTTGGGGTGAGAAAAAATTCATGGGTAAGGTTTACGACGGTATTCATCGTCAAAGCTTCTTAATCAATCAAGATGGTAAAGTCGCCCACGTTTTTAATAAGTTTAAAACGAAAGAGCACCACACTCAGGTGTTGACTCATTTGGATGAAAACGCTTAGGTATCAACTGCCTTTACCGTTTAGCTCCAGTAGAGGAACACCCTATACTGGAGTGTATATATCACCCCTGTTCTAGCTCGTCTTCACCAAGACTATCTTCATCATCTTCTATCTGAGTACTCGACCAGGCTGTTAATACGGCTTTGACCAATGCTGCCAGCGGGATGGCGAAGAACACGCCCCAAAAGCCCCACAGACCGCCAAAAAACAATACCGCAATCACGATAAATACCGGATTAACATCAACCGCCTCAGAAAACAGCAGCGGTACCAGCAAATTGCCATCAAGCCCCTGAACCACAGTATAGGCTATCATTGCATACCAAAACTCAGGTGTTGCCCCCCACTGTGCCAAACCAACAAACACCACCGGAATGGTAACCAAAACAGCACCGATATAAGGCACAAGCACAGACAAACCCACCAGCAAACCAAACAAAGCCGCATAACGCATGTCAAAGAACGCCAGGACAATATAAGTCGACACGCCAACCACCACTATTTCAATCACTTTACCGCGAATATAATTCATGATCTGAATATTCATTTCGTTGGAAACTTGAGTGATCAAACGACGGGTACTGGGCAGTAAGCGTTTAAAACTGGTCACCAGCGATTCTTTATCCTTTAACATAAAGAAAATCATCAATGGCACCAAAATCAAATAGATCATCAATGCGACCAAATCAACAATGGTCGAAAATGATGCACTGACCAGCGCTTGCCCGCTGTCAATCATCCAGGTATCCACTTTGTCCAGGGTCCACTGAATTTGCTCTGCATTAACGAGTTTGGGGTATTGCTCAGGCAGCAGACGAACATAACTCTTGCCCTGCTCAAGCATATCTGGGGCCTCGGCAATTAAATTGGACCCCTGTTGCCACAGGTTTGGCACCAATCCCACCATAATGGCAGTCATGCCACTAACAAAAGCCAGTAAAACAATGGATGTTGCTGCGGTACGTGATAAACCATAAGCGGCCATTTTAGCTACGGGCCATTCAAGCAGATAGGCAATTACAATAGCGACCAATACCGGCACCATGATATGACCCACCCAATACAAGGTAATGGAGCCAATAACCAATAATAAAAATAATGTGACGGATTCGGGGTCTGAAAACTTTCGTTTGTACCAATCTAATAAAAATTCTACCATGGATTACATTTCCTTGCCCTGGATACAAAACTGAACGTCAGGCGGGTTAAGTGAGGTTTTAAGTTCGCCGCTAGTATACCTGAAGTTTTGTTTGTCCAGATAGCGCTTAATATCTCTGATGCCAACCTTGTCGTTTACCAAGATCACCAGTTGCTGTCCGGGCAAAAGGTGTTTAAGCATTTGCCGGGTTTTAACAAATAGTAATGGGCATTTAAGGGCTCTGGCATCAAATTCAATGGTCATAACAATAAGCTTTTCAATTTTTTAGCCATTATCTGAATTTAAATCGTTTAAAACAATCACATTCAGACAATTTTGCGTTATTCTTACCATCATCAACGCTGCAATTTAAGGACTGGTCTATGGCAGATCCCGGCGGTAAATATGAGTTACCAAAAAACCCAACGCTAAAAGATATTAACGTATTTAAAAAAACCCTTAACTGGGGCGAATTGCCGCCATTTTTTCATATGGTGGCTCAGTCACTCGGCGAGTCCGAAGGGCTGCTGACGCATGGGTTTGATACCGCTCTCAAAAGAATAGTTGATAAACGCAACTGGAATGTTGAACTTATGGGCGGCTACATTGACAAAGAGAGTACCATTCACTGTGAAGGCAAACCACGGCTTGCCATTTACCAGATCTTCACCGAACGGGGCTTTGAGTTACACGCTTACCCTTATGCCAAAAACAAAGAAATTGATCAGTATGTCAAAAACAATCGATTAATGGAATTTAGGGTGTGGGACCCGCACAATATGAAAATGCTGTTGCGAATTAATCAATTACACAAGTTTATTGATTTTTATTTTCAACGGGGTGATGAAGCTGACAAAGCGTTGATCATTCATGCCTTTAAGTCAGTCCATGGGGTGATTAGCTTTCTTAAAAAAGAATTAGTCATCCAAAAAGTCGATGGCGTATCAATCCGTCAATATTATGATATGCAGGAAAAACTCATCGGCAACGACCCAGATACTGTTTTAATGGCCGGTTTACAAGGGAACTTCATCCAAGGACCTGATTAAAAGAGCAACCTGCAGCCACTAATTTAAAGAGTAATTTAATGAGATCACCGCTGTGCCTAATTTACTTCATTGCCGTTTTATGTTTTAACCTCATCAATAATCCAGGTTATGCTGCTAACAACAAACTGCCTAATATTGGTTCAAATGCCCTGAGCACTTTAAGCTATGAAAAAGAGAAGCTAATCGGTGATGTACTGATGCGCCAAACCCGGGCTCAGTTACCAGTAGATTACGATCCGCTAATTAATGAATATATTAATGCGTTGGGCAACAAGCTAGTCACTTACGCCGATGATATCCATTTTCCCTTCACTTTTTTCACCGTCAGAGATCCTTCCATCAATGCTTTTGCCTTTTTTGGCGGTCA
>JBLHHD010000514.1:0-3103 GCA_047614605.1 Alteromonadaceae bacterium | reverse complement strand
GGCTTCAAAGGCAGTGACAGGTAAAGTCATCAATAATTCTATTGTGCCGCTTTTGCGCTCCTCAGACCAGGTGCGCATCGCCATGGCGGGCACTAAAAACAAATACAACCAGGGATGAAAGTTGAAAAATGGCAATAAATCGGCCTGGCCTCTTTCATACAAATTGCCCATATAAAAAGTGAATACGCCACTCATGATCAAGAAGATGGCAATAAACACATAAGCCACCGGGGTCGAGAAAAACGACGAAAACTCGCGTTTAAAAATGATTTTAATCATACCCATCACACTTGCTCCTGTGCCGTTAGTTGTCTGAAGACATCATCCATACGGCCTTTTTCGGCATAAATGCCATTGATTTGCCATTGATTGGTTTGAATATGACTGAAAACGTCATTGAAGATGATTTCGTTATTATGTGAAAATACCGTGACTTGCTCACCTTGTTGACTAATACCGCTGACGCCGCCCAGCTGTTCGAGTGAATCAACATTCGTCGGTAAGGCAGCAAATTCGATGGTTACTGCATGGTGATATTTAGATTTGAGGACTAATTCGCTGGGCGTTCCATCAAACAATTTTTTACCTTCAGAGATAATCACTGCTCGGTTACACACGGCGGTCACTTCTTCAAGAATATGGGTGGAGATCACCACCATTTTGTCTTTGGCAAGGTTTTGAATCAGCGCTCTGACCTGATGTTTTTGATTCGGATCGAGACCATCAGTAGGTTCGTCGAGGATCAATACTTTAGGGTCGTGAATGATTGCCTGAGCCAAACCTACCCGACGTTTAAAGCCTTTTGATAAATCGTCAATGGGGCGATAAAGCACTGATTGAAGTTCAATGCTGTTGATCACTTGTTGCAGTCGCTGTTTTTTTAGCGCACCGGTCAAACCACGGACATCTGCGATAAAATCGAGAAACTGGGCAACAGTCATATCACCATAAGCGGGTGCGCCTTCGGGTAAATAACCAATTAACGGTTTGATTTTTTGGGGATCATTTTCAATATCCAGATCAAAAATCTTTATGCTGCCCGATGTAGGCGCTAAAAAGCCGGTGATCATTTTCATGGTGGTGGATTTTCCGGCCCCATTAGGCCCTAAAAAACCAACTACATCACCGGGTTTAACGGATAACGACAAGTTATCGACGGCAACGAAGTCACCAAATGTTTTACTTAGCTGATCTATAGCGATCATATTTGACCAATCTCCTCAAATTCTGCGGGTTCACTTTAGGTATACCAATACCAATGAGACCAATGTAATTTCATCTTTTAATTCATGCGCTTATTGTTTAACCTACCGGGTTATTACACATGTCAGCATCAACTTTGCAATTCAGATGCATTAATATATGCGCCTGACGAAACTTTTCAACTGCTGAATGTAAAATGACTGTAAAAAAACTAAATAAAGCGACACCGGAATATTATTAGTGACAAATAAAACCTTTAACATAGACACGCTGGGTATTTTACATTCACCTTTTAAAGAGAAGTTTGCGATCCCCCGCCAGCCTCGTCTGGTGCCCGAAGCTATTGGGCGTCTACAAATGTTGCCGCCTTATCACACCGAAGCCTTCGTGCGTGACCTGCGCCAGTTCAGCCATTTGTGGTTATTGTTCATGTTTCATCAAAATCTCGAAAAAGGCTGGACCCCAACCATTCGCCCTCCTCGTTTGGGCGGTAATAAAAAAATCGGTGTATTTGCCAGCCGCGCCACATTCAGGCCCAATGGCATTGGTATGTCGGCGGTCAAATTAATCGATATTGTTAATGGACCCGGCGGGATAGAGCTGATTCTTGGCGGCGTGGATTTATTAGATCAAACCCCAATTATTGATATAAAACCCTATTTACCCTACAGCGATATTATCAGCGACGCCGATGCCGGTTTTGCCGATGCACGCCCTGACAATGCAATGACGGTCTCCTTTACTGTTGAAGCTCAAAGTCAATGTTTGCAATTTGAGCAAAAACACCCCGGATTACAAACCCTTATAAAAAAAATATTGCTTGAAGACCCCCGCCCGGCTTACAAAAAAAACAGCACTGAAAAACAATCTTACGGGGTTAAATTATATGATTTGAATGTGACCTGGCAAGTGATTGGAGAATACACAATAGTGACTGCTGTTGAGGGGTGATGGTTGAGAATTGGAGGTATTATATGTAAGTTTTTTTAAAAGTTTTGTTAAGGTTTTTTATTAACTAACCGATAACTTAAGCATGTTAAATAATAACCACAATTTATGCGGAGATGCAGTATGTTTAACCTTATCTTATCAATCCTTGTCCCATCAAGCCTTGCTTTTGTTATCGCTTATTCGCTGTTTCAAAAGAAGCACCAACAAGCGCAGAAGAAACTACAAGCCCAGTATGGCGTACGCATTAACAACATTAAAGCTTCGTTTAAAAGCACCATGGAACTTTATTCGTTACAACGGGTTATTCGTCCGTCAAACATCAAACAACTTTGTGCCATTGTCGATAACTTCTTCGTCGACCAGTCAATCAACGAACACAATGTACGTAAACTCGAAACCCTGTCAACCGCCATTGCGATCACAATTGCTCGTGAGTTTAATCTAACCAAAAGCGATGAAGACATCGAGTGGTTACAGAAGAAATTGCTTAACTTCACCATTAAACTGCCTAAAATTGGAAAAGATTATAACCAAAACTTCTATCAGCGTAAATTAAAGCAGTTAATCAATGGCCTTAACACTACCCGCGCCAACTTCGTCCAAAGCCACGCCGCTTAGTAATATCCCTGCCAGGTTACCCTGGCAGATTAGCTTCCCAGATTACCCTCCCAGATTACCCTCCCAGATTACCCTCCCAGATTAAAGTGCAGCAAAATATCAAGTAACCTTTGCTTTTGTAAATCCTCCACCCAGTCAAGATTATAAACCGTGACCACCGCCTCGCTTAAAGTGATTTGATGCAAATTTCGCTGAGAGTCTAACAACAGCCGTTTAACGTGTAGTTCAAGGGCGACTTTATTGGCTACCTCGTTAAACTGGCGAGTGATGACCGGTGAATCTTCTGGGTCTTCATACAACCAAAAGCATTGTTCATGGACGTTCCTCAATA
>JBLHHD010000513.1:0-3106 GCA_047614605.1 Alteromonadaceae bacterium | reverse complement strand
AACGAAGAACAACGGGCACAATTAAGAGCCCAGAGCGTCGGTTTTATTTTTCAGGCATTTATGCTGGTGCAAAGTTTGACAGCACTGGAGAACGTCATGTTACCGGCCGAATTGGCGGGAATGGACAATGCCAAACAACTGGCAGAGCAATTACTTGAACGGGTGGGATTAAGCGGTCGCATCGGTCATTTTCCTAATCAACTATCCGGTGGTGAGCAACAAAGGGTAGCCATTGCCCGGGCATTTATCACCCAACCCAAAATCTTGTTTGCCGACGAACCCTCAGCCAACCTCGACAGTAAAAACGGCCATTTAATCGAAGACTTATTGTTCGAACTAAACCAACAGTTTGGTGCCACGTTGGTATTGGTAACCCACGATAATAAACTGGCGAGTCGTTGTGAGCGAGTGTTACAAATGCATGACGGCCAACTAAGTGAAGAGAGCGAACAGCGCGAAGAGGATCAAGCTTATGTGGTTTAAACTAGCCCTGCGACTGTTTAAACGTGAGCTTGGGCGGGGCGAATTAACCATTATTGCCATCGCTATCACCCTTGCGGTTTTGTCAGTATTTTCATTGTCGGCTATCTCTGGTCGCATTCAATCGGCGGTATTACAAAAAAGCACCAGCTTTATTGCCGCTGATAAAGTATTACAAAGTGCTCATCGATTGGACCTAAATTACTTTGCCCAGGCCCCATTACAAGGGATTGAGCAAGGCCAGCAAATTATCTTTTCGTCAATGGTGTTTGCTCATGACGAATTGCAAATGGGCAGTGTTAAAGCCGTAACCGAATCTTACCCCATGCGCGGTGAGCTGGTGTTTAGCCCAACCGCCTATGGTGAAGAAACCAAAATCAAAGGTGTGCCTAAACCCGGCCATGTGTGGCTGGGACGCAAAATGTTCGACCAGCTTAACCTTAAAGTGGGTGATGAGCTTGAGGTAGGGGTTGCCAAACTCAAAGTCTCAGGAGTGATCATCGAAGAGCCCGACGGTTCGTTTAATGTTTTTAACGCCGCCCCCCGGGTGTTAATGAACTATCAGGACATTGACAAAACCGAGGTTATTCAGCCTGGCAGTCGTATTACCTACCGGTATTTATTTGCCGGCCCTGCGGATAAAATCAAAACCCTGACCGATTGGGTTAAACCCCAACTGCTAGACAATCAAATTTGGTATGGGGTTAAAGACAAACAATCCCCGGTAACCAGCGCATTAGAGCGGGCTGAACAGTTTTTACTATTGGCGGGTTTGTTAGGGGTTATATTGGCTGCCGTGGCAATTGCCGTGGCTGCACAGCGTTATTGCCAGCGTCATTACGATCCGGTGGCTATCTTTAAAACCCTGGGGGCCAGTTCATCACAGGTGAAAAAAATCTACGTCACCCACCTAATCTTTTTGACCTTACTCAGCGTGACCGCCGGGTTAATTATTGGTTATGGTATTCAGGAAGTGATTTTTACAATGATCAGCGAGTACCTGCCCAAACCCACACCAGCGCTGGGGCTCAAACCGTTTGTTATTGCTATAGGCACGGGGGTTTCATGCGCCATGATGTTTTCACTGTATCCCTTATTACAGCTGTTTGATATTCCGCCGCTGCGGGTATTACGACGTAACGAAGGAGAGGTCACGGGGACCAACTGGCGTTATCTGGGATTATCCGGGTTAACCGTGTTTTTGCTGATGCTGGCGTACAGCCAGTCGTTTAAGCTCAGCATCTTGTTATTTGGTGTAGGGGCGATAGTGGTTGTGGTTTTGTTGTTGCTCAGCCGTTTGTTTGTTAACGCGGGTCGGGCGATTGGGATGCGTCCTTCGAGTCCGTTTCATCTGGCGATGGCCTCGATTAAACGCCGGGTACGGGCCAATAGTGTGCAATTGATCACCTTTACCTTTGCTATTCATTTATTGTTGTCATTGTTTATCTTAAAAAATGACATTATTGGTGAGTGGCAAGCCCAGCTCCCCGAAAAAGCACCGAATCACTTTTTGGCTAATGTCACTGGCAGCGAAATGGGAGAGGTCGAACAGTTTTTAACTAAAATGGAGATACCCTCACAGGGGTTATACCCGATAGTGCGGGGCACATTGGTTAACATTAATGACGAAAAGCTGCTGACCTTTGTCAGTAAAGAAGACGAAGACAAAAGTGATGCTGGTGGACGACAGGGCATTGGTCGGGAGCTTAACTTAACCTTTGGTAAACAAATGCCTGCGGGTAATGAAATTGTTAAGGGTCAATGGTTTGAGCCTGGCGCCACAGGGCAAGTTTCGGTAGAAAGCCGCGTAGCTGAGCGAATGGAAATTGAATTGGGCGCTGTGCTGACCTTCTTAATTGGTGCTGACGAGTACAAAGTGACGGTATCGAGTATCCGCACCGTTGACTGGAATAGTATGCAGCCCAATTTTTTCATGATTTTTTCTGACGATGTACTCAAAGACTTTCCTGCCACCTATATCGCCTCGTTTCACGTCAGTAAAGAGGATAAACGGGCGTTTAATCAATTTCTCAAACGGTTTCCCACCATCATGGTGATTGAGGTAGATGCGATCATAAAACAAATTCAGTCGGTGATTGAGCAAGTATCTGTGGCGATTGAATTTGTTTTACTGATAGTGATCATCGCCGGTGTGCTGGTGTTAATAGCGCAGGTGCAGGCATCAATGGAGGAGCGTCAGCAAGAAATTGTGATTTTAAGAACCTTGGGGGCCAAAGGCAGTTTAATCCGGGGCAGTGTAATGATTGAGTTTTTGATGCTTGGCGTTATTGCCGGGGTGATGGCAACGTTGGCAACCGAGGGATTGCTGGCCTTATTACAAAGTCAGATTTTTAAAATGGATATCGCCATACACTGGCAATTATGGTGGATGGGACCGGTTATTGGCGGCGTCTTTGTGTCTTTGATTGGGCTGGCTTCAACGGCAAAATTACTGACCCAAAACACCGCACAAATGTTGCGCTCGGTTAACCTTTAATTAATGGGTTTGGTATAAAGTCCTGTGGGGTGCATTGCGCACCCTACAAACCTAACTCACCATCGCCTTCATCAAAGGCTTGCCCTTTGTATATATTTGTATTGCATTCGACCACAATAATGAATAGTC
>JBLHHD010000512.1:0-3113 GCA_047614605.1 Alteromonadaceae bacterium | reverse complement strand
CCACACTCAATAATATTGCCACTGCATACCATGCAAAAGGCGACTACGACACCGCACTACACTATCTCAAACGCTCTCTCGCCATACGAGAAGACATCGGCGACAAAGCCGGGTTTTGTGCCACCATGTTTAATATGGGGAGTATTCACTGGCAAAATGACGAGCAGCAAGAAGCCATGGCAGCCTGGCTTGGTGTTTATCAAATGGCTAAACCGATGGGATTAGCTAAAGTATTAAACGCGCTTGAAAGTTTGGCGGGGAAAATTGGTTTGGCGGGCGGGCTTGAGGGTTGGGAGAAATTGAGTCAGCAGCAAAGTGAGAATGCGAGTGAATAGGTTAAATCTCCTAGCTTTACAGAAAGGATAACAAATGTTATCTTTTGTGTAGAGGTATGTAATGATATTAAGTAATTTTTCCGATAAGCTTTCAACTTTAACCCAACTGGGTATTTATGCCTACTCTAATGTTATGCTCAAAAGTTACTTTCCCGGCGAGCCTGCTGTCGCTTTAAAAAAAACCATTGAGCGAGCCATTAACAAAGGTCTGTTACAAAGACCTTGCCGGGGCGTTTATATGGCTGTTAATGCTCAAGCAAATAATTATTATAAACTCGAATCCATTGCAGTCGTTTTGCGCAGTGGCGAATACTCTTATATTAGCCTCGAAACAGCCCTGTCTGAATTTAGCATCATCAGCCAAATGACTATCAACACTTTGACGGTGATGACCACTGGCAGAAGCCAGATTTATCAGACGCCATACGGCACCATTGAATTTACCCATACAGCCAGAAGTGAAAGTGACATTCTTAAAAATACCATTCGCCATACTGATCGCCCCTTGCGATTAGCCACACCAGCACTGGCGTTGAGTGATTTGAAACGAGTGCGAAGAAATCTTGATCTTGTCAATATGGAAACATTTAGGGAGATTATAAATGAAGAAAATATCACTCACTGAACGGGCAAAGTTAATTGCAGCTGGTGACCCAACATTAACCACTATGGTTAATGTCATTGAAAAAGAATTGCTGCATTACGATATTTTCTATCTGTTGCAACAAGAAAATCTGATCCTGCCTGAAATGACGTTTATTGGCGGTACCTGCTTAAGATTATGTCACCAATCTAACCGATATAGTGAAGACCTTGATTTCCATGCTGGCAGTAATTTTAACCCGCTTGATTTTGATAATATCAGATTGGCGATTGAGCGTTATTTATATGACAGATACGGCTTGCCTGTTGAAGTACGAAGCCCGAAGCAACTAAAAAATGATCCTGATTATGCCAATAGCAATGCCAACACCTGGAAGGTGATCATTCAAACCCACCCCGAAGCACGTAATGTGCCCAGTCAAAGAGTTCACATTGATATTGCCAATATAATTGTTCGTGGCGCATCGCCATTATTGATAAACACCAACTATGATAAATTACCTGACGGTTATAACAGCATGTTGATTAAAGCGGCTTCTCTTAATGAAATTTTGGCAGATAAATTATTGTCGGTCCCCGCCCGCAATAACATCAAAGCCCGAGATCTGTGGGATATTATTTGGCTGCAACAACAGAACGTCAAATTAGATATCACACTGCTAAAACAAAAAATTACCGATCACTCCATGACAAATTTTAAAAACAGGCTTGAACTAAGACTAAATGAAATGCCGACGTATTTTCAGACCGACCATTTTTCAAAAGAAATGTCTCGATTTCTCGATAGCCAACGCTTAGCCCAAACGGTAAATAAACCTGAGTTCATTCAATTTGTCAGTGACAAAATTCAGCAAACGCTGACTAATACTCACCAGCAGTTATACAGCGAAAATGATAACCAGTTTCAGCTTTAAGCAACAACCCCAGTTGAGGCGTACATTTACCCGATAATCCGATAAATCATATTACCGTTTTTATCCAAAATGCCCGCTTGTTGTAGCTGCTTAAGAATATACTCTTTACTCACGTTGTCAGTGACATCGTTCACTACTTCTCTTGGTCCAAATTTTTTCTCGTCATGCCTTAATGCGGCCAAACGTTTATTCAGAACAGCTTGTAAATCAAACATAAAACCTCCTGCTTGCACCCTTTGATCAGGCGAATAATTTAATATCGCTTAAAGTAAATCGGCTACCATTTACGGGGTAGCCGATGGGTTGCCGTTAGGCTACTTTTAGTTTGGTGGCCAGCTCGCCGCGAAACTGACCAAAACACTCTTCTGCGGCTTGTTGCATACTGTCAATCATATTGCGTAAACCCGCCGCTTGCGCCGCTGTCATGTGGGTTTGCACCTCGTCTTCGGTGCTTGCGGCCAATACCAGCAAGTCGAGGGAGCCGCTGACGTATTGCATGGTATTGATGATTTCGTTCAGGGTTAGCTCACCAGAGGCTTTTACTAAAGGATTGATATGGCTCATGAGTGTTACTCCATTAGTTGATTTACTGAGGGGCCACTTAGTACAAAACCAGTGGTTTGAGCGAAGACGGAGGTTTTTTGGCCGTTTGAGCCGTCATCAGCAATAAAATGGATGACGCGCTGTGTTAGTCGTGTAAACTTTTTGGTAGTCATGGTTTTCTCACTTTTAATTGAATTGAGATGCTTTGATTAGCTGATCTGAAGTGCTTCGAACACTTTGGGTCAGCGGTTTTTGCTGCTTTACTCTTTTCTTGCTTCTTGTTTGCTGTTTTTTTTGGCTGCTTTTTCTCCTTGGGTTTTGATTAAACTATTTATCCAGTATAGATTGATTTTGTGGTAAAACCCACCGATTATTGAATTTAAATTACTCTTTATGATGTTTTATTAAACGCCCTTAATGATCTTTGTATTTGATCATTTAACAATGATCGCACGAATAAAATACCTTCAAGTCACCACTGAGGATCAATGAATGATCAAGCTTCATCGCTTTCAGGAAAGAGCAAGGGCAAAGTCAAGAGCGATCCACACGCAGGGGTGAACAGAGTCACGGTGGCCACGGAGTAGGTCAAAAGAAAGTAAAAAAAGGACAAATATAAAAAAGGTCTATTATAACTTAAGTTTCGGAGTTCAAAGACAGCAATAAATCACGTTTAACTTATTGAATTTACAAAGAAAAGGCCTTATTTGTGGTATAA
>JBLHHD010000511.1:0-3117 GCA_047614605.1 Alteromonadaceae bacterium | reverse complement strand
CGTCCTTGGCAATGTCTAAAAATCGTTGACACTACCACAAAACCTTTTGTTGCGAATTCACTTTTTGTTTATCATTAAACCAGAACATTCTCAATTTTTAGACACCCTGGTAAGTCTATTTTCTAACCATATGCCGCTCTAGCAGCAGACTGCAGGGGCGTTTAGCACCGAAGCGTCAAATCGGGACGGCACTAAAAATAATAGCTATTGCCGTCTTTTAGCAATTGTGCCGGGGTTTTATCTTCCGATACACAGGCAACAATATCCTTTTTACTGAACGAGTGGATTTTCTTAATGTTGCTGTCTGAACGGCGACCCTGACCCATATCAATAATAAAAGTCACCAATTCCTTTTGATCCAGTTGTCTAAACCCTGTCCCATAGTCACACAATGTTTCAGCGATACTGGTTTCAACCTGTTGATAATAAGCCTGACGAGCCAGTTTGGTCTTCTTAGCCTGCATACTGTGCTTCTGTTTAAGCGCCAGCGCCTCTTTTTGTGCTCTTTGTGTAAGCTCATCACTTTTCTTTTCGAGCTTACTAACCTCACCTTTTAATTCGCTAAGTTGCTCAGCCAATTCTTTTTTTCGCGACTCATCGGCATGACGAACTTCAAATTCTAAATCTCTTTGCCGACGAGCGTAGTTGCGCACGTCATAAGTCAACTCCCGTTGTTCTTCCTTCAGCTCCCGAGCATACTCTGAATGCTCACGCATCGATTCCATTGCTTCTTCATACACTTGCATTGAACGACCAACGATCTCACCAATGTCTTCACCAAATTGTCCGTCAGCAAAATCCTCAACGTTTATTGGTGCCATCGGGGCAACCTGAACATCAAAGTCGAAATCAAGGCCATTATCCTGGTGATTAAAAAAAGGTCTTGCCCCCCGCCCACCTTTAACCTGAAAAATAATACCTTGCGACTTAATATAAACACCATCGACGTCCACTAACGAACGATTTCTTTTGTTGCCTTCACTTAATGAGGTTTCAATGATATTACTCATGATCCCTATTTGCTTTTTAAGCTTGCTATAAGGTTGTTCAACCTCAGTCGCCTGAGTCGTCGTTGCAACAATGGCAAATGCTAATATACTTAATAACCACTTCTTCATGTTATTTTTCCTCTTTATTACTGATAGGGGTAGCATTTGGGTCAAATGACACTCGTTTTAACGAGGGACGCACCGTTTGCTGATTAATGTTATAAATCACGTTATTCAGTTGAAGCTGTTGTAAGCTCAAGTCATCATCACGCTGTACGTTAAGAAAGCTCACCAGTTCATGCATATCTTCCTTGCGTTCCTGGCGGCTGGTATCAACCAAATAAGTCGCCAACTGGGTAATACCGTCACGTTGCTGAGTTTGAATATCATCAACATAATTGGCCATGATAATCTGTTGATCCCGACCAAACGCTCTGAGTTTTTCATCCATCATCAGCTGTGTCTGTCGAGCACTGTCACCAGCAAAAGTCAACAACAAACCATTATCACCAAAATGAATCTCAACCCTGAACAGCACCATCAGTATCGCGGCTACCGACATTGCCATAGACACCCCCGGCGGTACTCTTAGCCATGACAGCCAATCCCGTTTAGCCTCAGACTTGTGTATCCCAGGGTTGAATGTCGCGCCTCTGTCCCACTCGGGAACTGGCTGTTCTTCAAAACACTCTGCCTGATGCTTTAACCATAAACTGGTTTCAAAATACCCTTCAAGCTGTTCATCATCATGCCCGTTTTGCTCATTTTCACGCTCAACGGTTTTACCATCAAGCCACTGCTCAAACGCTTCTTTATTAGTTGGCATTTGCAACCTCCAACACATGTTTCATTTTACCTAAACCTGCATATAACCTTGACTTAACCGTACTGGTTGAAATACCCAATTGCTGGGCAATATCGTCAAAAGTCAGATACTGGAAAAATTTCATTTCAATGACCGCCCGTTGATTGACCGGTAATTGACTCATTGCACGAATAACTTCAGAGCCCTGTTGCTGAGTGACCACTGACAACTCAGGACAATTTTCACCCGCTTCATTAAAAGCCTCCGGGACACTCTCGATATCCACCGTGTTTTTGCGTCTGCGGTAAAACTCAATACAACGGTAATGGGCGATTTTTAGCAACCAACTTTTAAAAGCACTATCCCCTCTAAAGGAATTTAAATTGCGAAAAACAGCTAGAAAAGTATCCTGCATCAGATCCTGAGCATCATCGGTATTACTGACCATACGTAAGGCATAACTGAACACCCGTTTTTCATATCGTCGCACCAATTTAAGCCAGGCAGACCGATTACCATCAATGGCTTTTTTAATTAACGCATCGTCACTTTGATTAAACACTTATCATCCAGTTCATCCGTTTGTTATAAAGTAGCGATGAGGTTGAGAAAAGTTTAAATTTATTCATTTATTTTTAAATTCTCGTTTTAAGCAGGATAAAACAGTGATCAGGCACGGCACTTTTGAGCAACAGCCGAACGAATGATCTCACCCAGTTGGCGGTAGGTTTCTTCGCTGCGGCTACTGGATCGCCACAGTATCGCGATTTTTCGGTGGGCAGTAGCAGGTTCGGCTGCCCTGCTGATTAAGTCGGTATTGTGTAAAATATCACTATTAATGGCCATTTGGGGCAAAAATGTCGCCCCCTGATGTGCGTCAACCATCTGCACCAACGTTTGCAGGCTGGTGGCTAAAAATGGATTGATTTTGGTGGTATCAAACAAATGGCACAACGATTGCGTATGTTCGGCCAGACAATGCTCTTTTTGCAGTAAATAAATACTCTTGGCCGGTAATTCGGCGACATCGGATGAAGCAAAGGTTTGAGCAATATTTTTATGCAGCACCAGATTAAAAACATCGTCACCCAACAGGACTTCAGTAAACCCCCCGGTGTTATAAGGTAACGCCAGTATAACCAGGTCCACTTCGCCGCGCCCCAAAGCACCGAGCAAGTTATCAGAAGTATCTTCCCTTAACATCAATTGCAAGTCAGGATATTGTGTGGCGGCCTCACGGGCTACCGTACTAAGTAAGAAAGGCGCAATGGTAGCAATACAGCCCAATACTAGTTTGCCAGCCATAGGTTTGCTCTGACGCTG
>JBLHHD010000510.1:0-3130 GCA_047614605.1 Alteromonadaceae bacterium | reverse complement strand
TTAGGGCTACTTTTAGTATTGGTATTGGTATTGGTATTGGTGCTCGGTTTGGTTTGTTCAACCGGTTGAGGATCCGGGGTCTTGTGCTGACGTTTTGGTTGGCTGGCCGCAAGCAATGTATCAATATCAGTCCCCTGGTTTGCCAGTTTAACAAAGTACCAGTAACCCACAACTATAGCCACCACAGCGGTCACTAATCCCAAACCTACCGTGGCCAACCATTTTTTTGATTTAACCACTGGTGGTTGCAAAAAAGCCACATCGTCTTTAAGTTCATCATCTTGCTTGCGACCATCGAGATCATTAAGCATTTGGTTAATCACGCTCATTGGGTAGATCCAAACATCAACCACGCAACCATACCACCAAGGCCAACAACACCCGACACCAATAACCCCCACCAAGGCAGGCTCAGGCTGAGGAATGTACTTGTCGCATCTTCGGTATCAGCAATAGCCCCCAGTAAGTGTTTTTTATTAACTTCTTTTTGCCCCTGTCCATAACACAACATCAAGGCTTTGTGACACAAGATATTCACCAACCGGGGGATGCCACGACTGGCTTTTACTAACGCTCGTGTGGCACTGGCGCTAAATAGCTGACCCGATTTGTTATAACCAGCGGTCAATAGACGCCTGTCGATATACAGGCCAATTTCTTTATCTGAAAGCGGCCTGAGTTTATAAGAAAATGAGATCCGTTGGCGTAATTGGCGTAATTGGGGCTGTGCCAAGCGATTATCCAACTCAGATTGAGCGAATAAAACCACCTGCACTAGCTTACGCTGCTCGGTTTCGAAATTAGTAAACAACCGCAATGCTTCGAGACTGTCAAACGGCAATGCCTGAGCTTCATCGACAATCAATACCACCGATTTACCCGCTTTAGCCAGTTGCAGCAAGTGTTGTTGCAATTGCTGCATCAGTTGTTGCGGGTTGGTCTCATCGCTTTGCTCCATCCCCACTTCACTGGCCAGTGCACCGCGTAATTCGGCAGGTGTCAAATACGGGTTAGGAATATAAGCGGTGATAAACTCATCCGTCAGCTCATTAAGCAAACGTCGGCAAATCAAGGTCTTACCGGTGCCAACTTCGCCTGTCACCTTGATAAACCCTTCGCCCATATTCAATGCCGTGGTTAACACCTGAAATGCATCATGATGGCAGGGTAAATCCACATAAAAGCTGGTATTGGGCGTCAGCGTAAACGGCAATTCTTTAAGGCCAAAGTGAGTTAAATACATACGTTATTGCACCGAATACCAGGTTTTTAATAAATCAGAAGAACGTTTGAGTTGCTGTTTCCAGGTCCCGGCACCGACAACGGTTGCCCTTACCAAAATGACCAGCTCTTTTTTACGCTCTACTTCTTTGGTTTGTTTAAACAGATGGCCTAACAGCGGGATATCGCCAAAAAATGGGGTTTTTGAAGAGGTGTCAGTAATGCTGCTCTGCATCAAACCCCCAATGACAACGATTTCGCCGGAAGCGGCGCGAATGATGGTATCCGATTCACGAATATTACTTTGTGCCAGTGGTAATACGATAGTCTCACCGCTGAGTGTCACGACCTTTTCTTGCTCTGAAGTTTCGGTAACCGAAGGGTGGATATGGAGTATAACCTCACCATGTTCATCAATTTGTGGTGTCACATCCAGCGCTATTCCTGAGAAAAATGGTGTAAGGGTCAACTCAGGTGTGGTGGTGGTTGCAGCGCCAGTAGTGGTTGTACTAGATACGTCAGTGACAAAATATTCGTCCTGCCCCACTTTGATCACTGCTTTTTGGTTATTGGTAGCGGTTACTCGCGGGCTTGAAAGTACCTGCACATTACCTTGGGTTTCGAGCAAGGTGATGACGCCGGTAAAGTCTTTGTTGTTAAAGCGAATACTTGAAATGCCCCCCAATGCAGCGGTAATACTATTGGCCGCATTTCCTGGTGTATTGGCAAAGATAAAGTCAGAGCCATCAGTATGGGCTAGTGCCTGTTGCCAGTTAATGCCCTGCTGAAAATCATCACTTAACGACACTTCGACAATTTTCGCCTCAAGAATAACCTGACGTCTGAGGGTTTGCTCTGAGCGTTGTAAAAACTCTCTAACGGCTGCGATTTCGTTAGGGAGGGCTTTAAGGGTCACTAATCCGGTCATTGGGCTGACGATCACCATTCTGTCGCCCTCGTTGCCCACCATAATGTCTAACGACTCTTTTAAGTCTTGCCAAAAGTCAGTCTCACTTACCGATTGAATATTTGAGCCGCTAAATTGGCTGCCCCCGCCCGATGAGCTACCAGAGGAGCCTGATTGATCGCCATCAGATTGCCCCGACGACTGACCACTACTATTACCACCGCTACCACCGCCACTTTGCGATACACCACCGGCATTTACCGACACCGATGACAAGCCGCTACGGGTCATCATCAAATAATTAACGGTCAGCGTTTCAATTCTCATCCCGGCGGCTTTCACCGTATAAATCATGCCTTTTTTTCCAATATCAAAACCATAGATATCTTTCAGTACCTCAATGGTTTCGAGCAGGGTAACATCTTTTAAATCAAGGGTAATTGTACCTGTCACCTCTGGGTGAATAACCACGCTGTGGGGAGAGTTGGCAACCAAACTGGCAAAAAATGGACGTACCTCAATGTTATCTGCAACAACATGATAATGGGGTTCTTCAATCATCCCCAGCGGCTGATTCAGTTGCCCCGATAAAATATCATTCATTACCGAATCAGGAATTACAAACGAGGTCGTTTTGCCCTCGGCTTGAGCTTGGGGGCTACCCAGTTCTTGTTCGATACCATTCATCAGTCGGGGGGGTTTGCTTTGACAGCCAAATAATAGCGTACTAAGCAGCAGCCAAACCGGCAGTAATTGAAATACTTGTCTATTCATTATCACTATTTCTAATTTTGTTTTCAATTTTGTTTTTAATATCTAAACTAAACAACGATAACAACATTCCTTTACCGTCACGGATCAACTCTACGGTGTAATCCGTGATTGCGATGATTTCGTAACCTTCAATGATCTCACCGACTTTTAGCACACGGTTGTTGATCACCGCCACTTTATATTGCTCTTTAGCGACGACACTATGCAATATCAGCGGGGTTTCCTCTT
>JBLHHD010000509.1:0-3133 GCA_047614605.1 Alteromonadaceae bacterium | reverse complement strand
CACAACCTGAGAACTCGCCGAAGTGGAAAACACAAGGGAACATCAGCTTACGAAACTTTAACCGGCAATAAGGTTGATGACTGGCTGACAATTCTGGGGTTTCCGCCCTCCAGCACCACACACTAAAAACCTCAATATCAGGCTATGATTAAAAAACGGTTCAGTGCCATACTGAGCCGCTGGGGGATTATTGTATTTGTTACCCTGTACCCAATTTATTTGATCAGAGCCGGTTTTTCTATCCAGCCACTGGCACCGATGGCTTTAAACTTTTCTTTAATATCTAGGGCGGTGTTGGTTGTTACGATTAAAACACGTACCTATTTACCATTCATACCAGACATATCATAGTCAACGATGATTAAGTCATCATTACGTTTTTTGACTGCTCTAACCCTGCGAAACCACCTTTGGCCCCATCGGTCTCATAACGGCCGCCCTCCAAGACTTGTTGAATAAATAAACGAATCGACGTTGAGTCTTCTATAACCAAAATGACCGGTATTTTAATATCCATTACGCCTCCGCTGTTTCAGGGTCAAAAATAAAAGTATAGATGAAACTTCATCATTAGTTAAATAAAATCCCCTGAACCAACAAAAGTAACTAAACGTTATAAATCAGCTGTTATCGGCAATATATTTGTCAACGAAATCTGCCAGTACGTTCAGCGGTAGGGGGCCATTTTTTAGTACTACATTATGGAATTCACGAATATCAAATTTGTCCTTAAGTTGCTCTTTGGCTTTTAAGCGCAATTCAAGAATTTTTAACATGCCTATTTTATAAGCCGTTGCTTGTGAGGGCATGACAATATAACGTTCAATCGCTTTGACCACATCCCTTTGTGCGTTGGGGGTGTTTTTCTGTAAATAACTTATCGCTTCCTCACGGGTCCAGCCTTTATCATGAATACCAGTATCAACTACCAAACGACACGCACGCCATAACTCCATCGCCAAGCGGCCAAAGTCGGCGTACGGATCACGATAAAAGCCAATTTCCTTAGGTAATAACTCAGCATACAAACCCCAACCTTCGGTATAGGCTGTCATACCAGCGAACTTTCTGAATTTGGGGATACCCTGCAACTCCTGGGCAATTGCCAATTGCATATGGTGACCCGGTATGGCTTCATGATAAGCCAAAGCAGCCATTTGGTAGCTGGGCATATCAGCCATACTATACAGATTAGCGTAATAGATACCCGGTCGACTGCCATCCATTGACGGACGCTGATAAAAGGCTTTGCCCGCCGACTTTTCTCTAAATGGCTCAACAGCTTTGACCGTTAACTGTGCTTTGGGTTTGACCATAAATAATCGGTCAAGGTTGGCTTTCATCTCTTCAATCAGTGATTCAGCCCCCTTAAGATAAGTTTGCTGGCCTTTTTCATTCTCTTCGTAATAAAACTGCTTGTCGGTGCGCATAAACTCGAAAAATGCCTGCTGATCACCACTAAACTCAACCTTGCGCATGATGTTATGCATTTCGCCATGGATACGTTTGACTTCGCTCAAACCGGTAGTATGAATCGAATCAGAACTCAAATCGGTGGTCGTCGTACGCTGTAATGCATTGTTATAAAAAGCTTTACCATCTGGTAATTTCCACGCACCATCATCCGTATTGGCTGCTTGTTGCAGTGTGTTGAGGTAACTGATGAGTTTTTCATAAGCGGGTTTAACATTAATTTTTAACGCCCTGGTTGCCTCAGCGATCAAAGTGGCCTTTTTATCGTCTTCAATCTTAAGTGCCTGTACTTTTTTGTTGAAATCAGCCAGCAGGGTACTGTCTTGCCCATCATCAAAAGGAGCCCCTTTGATAATATTTTCACTATCAGCTATTACATAAGGATAAACGAACTTAGGCGCAATAATGCCTTTATCGGCCCGTTCCTGCAAGTTGTTGATTAACTGGTCAAACAAAGGTGACATGGCATTTAAACGGCTAATATACGCCTGTGCATCCTCTATTTTGGCAATCGAGTGTTGATTAATTAACAACGAAGGCACCATCGAATGGGTCCCATACATTTGATTAACCGGGTAGCTATGAAAACGCCATTTAAAATCGTCGATGTTGTTATTTAGCTCCATTTTCATCAACTTGAGACTAATTTTAGTTTGTTCATCAAGCTGACTTTGATCAATCTCGTTGACCTTAAGCAAATCATTTTTGGCTATTTGAAGTTCTTTTTGAGCATTTGCATCGGATATATCATCCCATTTATCCTGATCTTTTTTGATCCCTAAATAAGACTGAAATGTTGGGCTGCGCATCACCCCTGCCATAAAAATATCTTCAAACAATTGATTGGCTTTTGTCGACTCATCAACTGCGGCAGTAGCAGTTACCTGAGTATCTGAAGGAGCGATATTTTGATTTTTAACAGATGTTCCCTGATCACAACCACTCATAAGTATTGCAGAGATGGCGATTGCCGTTAGGCTCAATTTGGCTGGCATGTGGTTTCCTGACGCGCTGGTAATTTTAATGAGGATAATTAATACCACAAACGCCCAATCAAGTTGATCATTATTTACAGCAAAATTGTAACGGTTCAATGCAAATCAGCACGACTGATCAAATGTCTTAAAATTTAACCTTTTGGTGTAAGACATTTCCCTATTGTTGTTGAGACTTTACGGATATGTATCGCTGACAAATCAATCACATTTGATAACAAGCCTTTGTTTTTTAAGTGTTTTTATAATATGTTTGGCGAAGCAGTGAATAACCGAAGGTTAAAAAAGACTTCCAAATTCAACTTATTCGCAGATAATTACCCTAAACTAATCATAAAGTAGTTATTGTTCATAAAGGAATAAGTATGTTGTTAAGCCAAACACTACCCGAAGGAAGTTACAAAAAAAACACCCTAGATTTACCACATGCACAACAATTAATAGGAAATAGCATGGAAAAATCACATTACCACATTGGAGAGGTAGAGTTTAATGTGCAGGACAAAAACCTGGTGTTTAATCGCTACCGCTCAGTAAAGCTGACTAATCGCGAAACGTTGATTTTGCAATATTTGCTAGAGTGTCCAAACCAGGCCATTACTCTGACTGAAATTATCCAAAAGGGTCTTGTGCAACATCCAAGTGATCCCATAGCCACACGCAAA
>JBLHHD010000508.1:0-3148 GCA_047614605.1 Alteromonadaceae bacterium | reverse complement strand
ACTGCCCGGTGACACCATTCGACCAATGATGTTACCGATCACCGAAGCCAGATCTTTGCCGTTAAATCCTAGGGCCGTCAGTTTTTTATCCAGCTGCAATTGCGTAAACGCGTGCCAGGCAAGGGTTTCAGCGCCAATACTCCGGGGTATAACGGCTTTGAGGTGGTTGATATCAACCACCTCATAATCGGGGGACTCGTTTGGAAAGTCGGCGGAGTCTGCTGCTAACGGTTGTGACTGTTTGTGTAGAATTAATGCCGTGTAGCGCTGTGCAGCGGCTTCAAGCGATTCATCCAGCGGTTGCTCCAGATCAAACAGGGAAGCCTGCTGTTCACTCGGAGCATGAAGAAGCTGCTCAATACGGGCAGTCAGCGCAGGTCAGTGTTCCTTATCGATAGAAAAGTGCTTACCCAGATTGAGTAAGGTGTGCTGTTTCACTTTTTCTCCGTCCCGCACGGACTCGACAAGGCGGTACGTGTAATACGATACGCCTTGTTTCGAATTTTTAATTTTTGTTTGACGAATATACATAGAATAAGCTTATGGCATTTTTTTTACTAATACAATGCGGAAATTTTTTATGACACTACATTTCAAAGTTTATTTTCAAGCAATTGATTTTAAAGTATTTTAATTTTCTGATCGCGATTTTTTTTGGTTGTTTATTAAACACAAAGCGACGAAGATGGGCTAAGCGAAGAGCAGGTGAAAAAAACTTTCTTAGACAAAATACATTTAGTTTGATCTTTTCGTATTATGAATATAGATTAAATCAGTTGATGAAAAAGGTAAGGTGGGATGTGCGTGATTCTTGAACCAACATCCTTACAGGCATGCACAAGCGAGGAAATTATAATAATCCTTTGAAAGTTAACTACAATTTTAAATATGATATTCGTTGGCTCTTTTAAAGTTCAAGCATCAGATACCTGACCTTTCCACCTATTCCCGTACATATTTGGAACGCTAACTAGCCCTACGCAATTTAACCAAAGTGAACTATAACTATTTTGACGGACTATCACATGAAAGGACTAGTTAACACACCACAGGCAGTTATAACTAAGGAAATACCGTTCAAATGACATCTTCTAAGAGTTCGACCTCCCATCAATTTAGTGACAAAAAACGCATGCAGCATTTTTATGCTATGTGGTTTGGTCAACTGTTTTCCCTCGTTTCTACTGCAATAACTAGTTTTGCCCTAGGCTGGTGGGTGTTACAAGAAACGGGGATGGTCACCGACTATGCGCTGATCATGGTGATCACCTTTTTGCCGGGGATTGTCTTGTCTCCTTTTATTGGGATTTTGGTTGATCGGCATAAGCGTAAAACCATTATGATCTTGGCCGATTTGGTGGCCGGCATAACTTCATTGTTTGTAGCTTGGTTGTACGTGACCGACAGTATGCAGGTGTGGCATATCTATGTGGTGATCGCTATTGATTCTGTGGCTTTGGCCTTTCAAATACCTGCGTCACTTGCTGGGTTGACGATGCTGGTGCCCAAAAAACAGCTGGGTCGTACTGCTGGAATGAACCAAATTTCCTATTCTTTGTCGCATATCTGCGCGCCATTTATGGCGGGTTTTTTACTCTTGAAAATTGGTATCATCGGTATTTTAGTGATTGACCTGCTGACCTTTGTATTGGCAGCGGCAGTGATGCTCTTTGTTACCATTCCCGAGCCTGACAAGTCTAAGCAAAAAGAAGCAGCCAAACCGGCCATGATCTCGGAGATAAAGGCCGCATGGCTGTATCTCAGGCAGAGGCCCTCGCTGTTTTATCTACTCGGCTATTTTTCGATGATTAATTTTGTGGCGGGCATACTCATCGCCTCAATCATGCCACTGCTCAATACTTTTGCATCAGAATCTGAACTGGGTATGGTGATGTCCGTGGGAGGATTGGGTGCGCTTACAGGCAGTTTGTATATGTCGTTGCGCAAACAACCCAAAAGCCAAATCTACGGGGTGCTGCTTGGTGGTATGGTATATTGCTTTTTTGTTGGTTTGCTGGGGTTCAATGCGTCGCTATTCTCGGCTGGGCTGGCGCTGTTTATGCTTGGCGTTACGTTGCCGATCACGGCCAGTAGCTCTCAGGTAATATGGCAAACCAAAGTAGAACCGTCGTTTCAGGGGCGAGTATTTGCCCTACGGCGCATGGTGGCGCAATTATCTGTGCCTTTGGGCGCGCTCAGCGTCGGTCCGCTGGTAGACCATTACTTTCAACCGATGATGGACAGCAACAGTGAAGCCGCCGTGTTTTTCGGCAGCATCATTGGTAGCGGTGACGGTCGAGGATTGGGTTTGGTACTGGTGCTGGCGGCAATTCTGCCATTTTTGATTTCTATACTGGCCTTTGCCTTTAAACCGCTGATCAATATAGAGCGCACTTTGCCAGATGCCTTGGCTGATTCATCATCTGATTAGGCTAAAATAACCTTGATAAGTCGTCGAGCTGTGGGTGTTATACACCGTGTGGCGGTTTACATGCACAGGGTTGAGCACAAGACCAAGGGTTGGTGCAGCAGGGACCAAGATGTTGTTTTCAGACACGCATAAATACATCCTTGTGGCTCGGCAAATTCCTCCCTGAATTTGACGGTCTGAAAACAACATCCCGGACCCTACATCAGCCAGGGCGGGATTATACTTTACCGTAATCAGCACCAAAGGTAATTTCGGTTCTAAACTCATCATCCAAGGCAGCCCTCATCATCTTTCCATTCACACTGTCTTTTACTGGATGCGCTTTAATCATGTTCATTAGCCACCGTCTGAATAAGCACATGTTTCCCGCGCCATCATCGGCATAGATTTTACTCTCATCTTCTCTAAATGTGACGTCCAACACCCAATGCTGGCTGTTTTTTATCGCCCAGTGATTCCGAATTACACCTGCGAGTTTTTGTATCCCCTCTAAGTTGCCGGGAAACAGTTACTCCATAGCTGAAATAAAGTGACAAATATTTGCCTCTTGTCTGATTTTGAACAAATAGTTTTCGTTGGCGATAGTTCATCAACGATTAGTCAAGGTTCGCTTACCACTCGAATTACGCCAAACAGAGTATAAGTAATATAAACGCCATATTCAATATAGACAATATGCGTAGTTCCCCAAAAGCATGTCATTTCGAAAGATTATTG
>JBLHHD010000507.1:0-3152 GCA_047614605.1 Alteromonadaceae bacterium | reverse complement strand
TTTCTGGATAGGTTTTGATTAGCCCTTGTACCTTGGTCACCAACAATTCAAACGCTTTTTCTTGCTCATCTTCTTCAAGCTGGTAATTAGCATGAGCCCATTGTTTTTGTACCGCCAGAATATCATCGCCTAATGGGTCTGCCAGCGTATTAAAACCGATTGATCCGAGTAATACACACGCACTGAGCGCCAACCATTTTTTACCCGTTGATTTTAACGATTTCATCATAATTTCCTCTTACTTTGAACCATGGATTAAGTGACTAATACTTTTTAATTTTTTTGCTAAGGCTTTGTCGACCACGCCAGGTAGTAAACCATTAAGCAGTGCCAATAATTTTTCGGGCCATCCAACGATAGTACGGCTAGCGCCCGAGGACAGTTGAGCAATTAAAGCCTCAGCCACTTTTTGTGGGCTGTCGATACTGTTGCCCAGCATAGCGTTCATCTGATTAACCGCATCACTGTTCATTGTGGTTTGTGTCGCTCTGGGGGCAAAATACAAAACAGTATGTTGGGTATCAGCCAGCTCGCGTTTTAACGCTTCGGTAAATCCTCTAAGGCCAAATTTACTGGCACAATAACTGGTGTAATAGGGAAACCCAATACTACCAAGGGCAGAGCCGACATTAATCACGGTTTTGTTTTGTTGTTGATTAAACTGATATAAAAATGCCCGACTCAAACAAATCGGTGCCAGCAAGTTTATTTCCATGGCCTGATGAAAATCTTCTTCGGTGATATTTTTAAGGGCATCAAACTGACTGATACCGGCATTATTGATAAGCCCATTGGCATTCATCTTTTTCGCCGCCTCAATAATCGCATAACGTCCCATGGTGGTGGTGAGATCAGCCCTCACCCAGTGATATTTATCTTCAGTGCCATTACTGGCAGCCAGTTGCTCTGCCAGTAAGCGTAAATCGTCTTCGTGACGGGCAACCAGCAATAAGCGGGCTCCTTTGGCAGCCAATGCTTGTGCAATGGCCTGACCAATCCCTCCGGTGGCACCAGTCAAAACAAGTGTTTGTGATGAAAAATCCATAAAATCCTCTACAGTCAATTAAGCGGCCAACGCCACGCCATGGCTGGTGCTTAAGTTTCTGAAAATATTACTATAGAGTTTATAAAACACTTTAGCGGCGTCGATGATCACTTGCTGTTCTTTTTCATCGGTGATCTTATCCATTAATGCTTCAAAAAACTTAACATGTTCAATATCCAAAGAACCATGAGAAATCAGATAACTAAAGGCGTTTTTGGGTAGTCCCAAAGCATTGCCTATGCTGGCTGCGGCATTATCTGCCATGGCAATACTGGTGCCTTCAAGGACGTGGACCAGACCAAAAAAACTCAGCGGGCTCTTACGATTAATCGCATCATACGAATAAGCCACCATGATTTCGGTTTCAAACTGGGGTTTACTGTGTCGGGCAACATCTTTATCGTAGCCACAATGGCCGATATCGTTAAGTATCCATTCTTGATGGCCAATCTCTTCTTCAATATACTCAGCGACGGCACTACGTAACCATTCTTGATCGTCGCCAAGTCTGGCACCCACGCTCATCAATAAAGGCACGGTGTGTTTGACATGATGATAGGCTTGTTGTAAAAACGCCACATAATCATCAACGCAAATCTCTCCTTTAAAGCAACGTTCAATAATAGGTGCACTCAGTAGATACTGTTGCTCGACTTTAGTTTCTTGTTGTAAACGTTGAAAAAAGCTCATAATAAAATCTCCGATAGGGGCGATACCTTCACTTGGTAAAGGCGCTCAATGTCCTGGGCATAAAATTTAACAATCTTGTCACGCTTGGGGCGACCATTGCTGGTTAGCAGGTCACTGCCCGGTAATAACGGTTGAGGTAATAAAAACCAGCCTTTAACCTGTGCATAATCAGGCAGTTGGCTATTGATTTGTTGTATCCAGTCATCAATTTGCACTGGGGTTATGGTGGGGCTTAGCGGGTTTAATGCCGCTACGCAAAACGGTTTGGCGTCACCAAAAACAAACGCCTGGCGAATAAGTGATGAGGATAAAAGTTCAGATTCGACCCATTCGGGGTTAATGTTACGACCAAAGCTTGAGATCAGCAGGTTTTTCTTGCGTCCGGTGATCGTCAAATAGCCGTTGTCATCCACATGCCCCATATCTCCGGTGGCATAACTGCTTTGCCCCCATGAGTCTTTATCGTCGGCATAACCCAAAAATAACGGGCCATTCACTATCACCTCACCTTCAACAATAGCCACCTTGGTATGGGCTAAAACCTTGCCAGCGGTGGGTACTTTGCTTTGCGTGGCCGTATTTAAACTCACCACTGATGCACATTCGGATAAACCATAACCCTGATAGGCAGGAATACCGACTTTTTGGGTTCGTGCGGTTAATCCTGGAGAGACTCTGGAGCCGCCAACGGCAACAAAAGACAGGCTTTGAGGTACCGGCCAACCTTGTTCTGCGCCAATCACCATACCGCTTAATATTTCGGGTGTGGTGATTAAGCTCGATGGTTGTACGGCGGATATTTGGCCTAAAAAGCGTGAAAAATCAAGGCTTGAACTACCACTAAAACCTAACTCACCCAGTGAGGGGATAACCACAGTTGCGCCATTTAACATTGCCGCATAAATACCGGCTACGTTTTCGAGCAAGGTGGGCAGTGGCAATAAACACAAATGGCTGTCGGTGGTATTATCAATCGCCATTTTAAGCGATGTAGCCACTTGCCATTGCTGCTGTTGACTTAGACAAACCCCTTTAGGGTAACCCGTTGAACCCGACGTAAAGGTGATTTTACTGGTCCCTGGTGGCACTATCGCTCGCGAGGCCGGGACCATAGAAATGGCCCGATACAGGTCAATTTTTTCACTGAGTACTTCACCTGACAAAAGCTCGGCTAATTGTTCGGCCCCATCGATGTCGGTTAGCAACAAGTCACAAGCAGCGGTTTTAACACTGTGTTTTAACTGTTTGGTCGTAAAATAAGCCGGTAATGGCAATAAAGGAATGTTTAGCAGCTGACAAGCAAAGTCAACCAACACCCATTGAATCGAGTTATCACCCAGTAAAGCCACCGACTTAGCTTGCCAGTGATCCAAAACGGCTACGTATCGTTCAATCTCATTCACAAACTCCTGATAGC
>JBLHHD010000506.1:0-3161 GCA_047614605.1 Alteromonadaceae bacterium | reverse complement strand
ATGAGTATAGTGATTGTAAACAGTTGGTGCTACGAGCCTGTTTTAGCCCGAAGCACCGCTTTTATATTTAAGGACGAAACCCACCAATAACGCCTTTGGTCGTCACGCTAACCGCATCGTGGGCGTGTAACGATTCATAGTGATTAACTCTGAGCCAAAAATCATCGTATTCGTCGTGCTGGTTTAAGGTGTGCTGTAACCGTCGGGCGGCATCTTCGCAGAACATCGGATTTTGACCGTTAAGACGGGCAAACTCTTGTTCATCAATTCTTTTCACTGCCGCTTGCACGGGTGTTTGTAAGGTCTCTTCAATGCGATCAACAAGCTCCCTTATCGGAAACTCACTGATCTGGGTATTCAGCTTAACCTTGATTTGCGCAATCGACCGTTGACTGTGTGGCGTTGCAGGTATACCTTCAGCAGTACCCAGCCATTCATGGATGGCGTTTTTATCCAATACTTCAGTGTCGGCATACTTTTGTGCAAAAGCATCCTGAATCAATTGCCTGGCCAAAGCGGCAGAACAGGGGCAAGTTGAAGAATAGGGCACTTTAATCGCTAAGATAATGGTTATTTCATCATTAACCAACTCACCGGTGAGGGTCACCGGGTAGGCTTTCCAGCCCGCTTTGTTGGATAATAACGATTTTCTGCGCAAGTCAAAGTTAAAGTCGAATTTAACCATGGCTTTGTTGCTTAATTCTTGATGGCTGCCAATAAAATCAAATAACAATTGCTGCAAACTTTTCGGGGTTAAGGTGCCTTCGCAGGACAATTGGTCAAGTAATAAATACAGCCGTGACATATGAATGCCTTTAGCTTTGGGGTCATGCAGGTCAACAAAGGCTTCGGCACGGGTTTGTATTGGCTTTTCGTTCTCGCCTTTTGAAGCTAGCATTAAAGGTAGTTCAATATTACTCATACCAACCCAGTCTAATACACCCTCGGTTTGTGCTGTGGTGTGATGGGCTATGTCGGGCATTACTGTGACCATTAAATCTCCAGGTGAATTTAGGCTGGTTGAGGCGTTGAAACTTCAATTAAATGAAAGGCGGCCATTTTATACTAAACTTCAATTAAATGAAAGGTAGCTATTTTATACTAAACTTCAATGAAGTTGATATTATTAAACGCATTTATTTAGATAAAAAATCCTTTTGAGTGCCATAATTGAGCCGTCAAACGGCCACCAAGTCGTCGATAAGCCACTGATTGTTCAATTTTTTTACGTTTAGGCTAATCATTCGGTGATATTTTTGCAGGAGTATTAATAAAGCCCGGTGTTTATTGTAGACTCTGATGGTTGTGGTGCGATTTGAGTCGCTCTTGAGCCTTTCCTTAGCTGTGCTAGTGGCTAGCTTCAAGACGTGCATTCAGTACCCAACAGTATATCGGCATTAGTATTTGCCGCCCAAATAACGATAATTAGAGTAAACCCGCCAGGTAGGCTACGCTTTAATTACAAAATGACGTCGTTAAGTGATTAAAATCCAAATATGTCAAATACAACAATAAGCCCTTGGGCAAAAACATTTTCTCGCTTAATTCATCGCTGGGGTGGGCTAAACGCTAGTTCGTTTATCTATCTAATGGTGATCATCAGCTCCATTTTAATTTCGACGGCCTATCATTTTGTGATCACTGGTGAGTTATCATTGCATGATGTGATGGGGACTGTGATTTATGCATCGATCATTTCGCCCGTCTTTATCTATGGTTTGATTAATCTGGTGACCCATCTCGAAAAGTCTATCGCCGATTTAAAAGGCTCAGCAGCTCAGGAAATTTTACTTAACGAGAGCTTTAAAGAAAACATCCGCCGCCTTAATTACGAAATCGAAGAACGCAAAAAAGCATTTCAGGCCAAACGCAGTGCGGTAGACGAGTTGCGCAAAGAGATCATCAGTCGTAAAAAAGCCCAGCAAGAACTCGAAGAACAAAGTTTGTTATTACGTTCAATTGTCGATAGTTCACCGGATATTTTTTATTACCGGGATGTAGCAGGTCGCTTTGCAGGTTGTAATAAAATGTTTGAAGTGGTGCTGGGTAAACCAGCTAGCGAACTTATCGGTAAATATGCCAGTGATATTTATTCTTCAAGTCAGGCACCGTCGGCGATTTTGACCGATCAAGAAGTGTCCTCTAAACAGTCCGCGTTAACGTTGGATGTTGAATACGAAATGCCCGATGGCAATACCACCTGGTTCGAAATGCGTAAAGTGCCTTTTTATGATTCTAACGGTAACTACATTGGTCTGTTGGGTTTTGGTCGTGATATCACTGCCCGTAAACTGGCTGAGCAAGCGCTCGAAAAAGCCTACCAGGACAAAGGTAACTTTATTGCTACCTTAAGCCACGAGTTAAGAACCCCATTAAATGGCATTGTTGGTCTGACCCGAATTTTACTGGACTCGTCCCTTGATGACCAGCAACGTAGTTGTGCTCGCACGGTGTTTAGCAGTGCCGAAACGCTGGGTAATATCTTTAACGATATTATTGATTTGGATAAAGTGGACAGAAACGAAGTGGATATTGTCCGTGAGTCGGTTTATCTGCATGATTTTGCCACCGATACCCTTAACTTTGGTTGCCTAATTGCCGAGCAAAAAGGACTGACCTTTGACTTTACTATCAATGGTGATGTGGATGTTTATGCCATGGTCGACCCGACCCGGGTGCGTCAAGTGCTGTGGAATCTGATCAACAACGCGGTTAAATTTACTCAACAAGGTTCGGTAGGCTTTATTATGGACTCCTACGTCGATGATGAAGGGGTGCATAATATTCGCTTTACCATTAAAGATACAGGCATTGGTATTCCTCAGGAAGATATCGAGAATATTTTTAACCTTTATTATAAAGGTGGCGACAATAAAGGGCTTAATGCGTTAGGTTCGGGTATCGGTTTGGCAGTATCAAAAGCACTGGTTGAAAAAATGCTTGGTACGGTTGAAGTCTACAGCGAAATCGATGTGGGCAGCCAGTTTAAGGTGACGTTGCCAGTTGAATTGAGCGAAAAACCCAAAGAGCAGGTCTATGAAATTCGCCCGCTTAATGTGTTGCTGGTTGAAGATGTGCCGCTTAATGCCCGGATTGCTAAAAGTTTGCTAGAACAACGGGGCCATGAGGTGATTTGGGCTGAGGATGGAGAAGAGGCATTG
>JBLHHD010000505.1:0-3168 GCA_047614605.1 Alteromonadaceae bacterium | reverse complement strand
GTACTGGTATTGCTATTTATCATAAAGATCAGGCAAAAATACTTTGGTACGGACTTTATGAGGCGAATGGCACCAACAATTCGGCAGAATTACATGGTTTACTTAAAGGTTTGCAAATCGCTGAGCACTATTTAAAGCAGCAGGTTACAGTGCAAGTATTATCGGATTCAAAATATGCCATTGATTGCATTACCAAATGGGCCAAAGGCTGGAAAAACAAAAGTTGGACCCGGGGGCAGGGCGAAGCGATTAAAAATCTCGATTTGATCAAGCAATGCTTTGCTTTATATGAACAAATTAGCTCACAAGTGACTATTTCGCATGTCAAGGGGCACGCCAATATTGAGGGTAATGAACTGGCTGATCGCATGGCGGTATATGCTCGTAAAACCCAAGAAAGCAGTTTTGTGCGCTACGATGAAGCATTTGACGTTAGCACCGTGCTGGCAATGACGTCTGGTTAAACGATTCAATTGACTCTGGTTGTTTTTAATCTTAGCCAAGCAGGTATATAATCAGATCATTGTCAATATCGGCTAAATAAATCCCAAATATGCATAAGCGTCAAATAGTTCTGGATACAGAAACCACCGGCCTTGATCCCAGACAAGGCCACCGCATCATCGAAATCGGTTGTGTCGAACTGGTTAACCGTCGTTTTACCGGCAACAACTACCACACCTATATTAATCCACAAAGGATCATTGACCAGGAAGCTGTTGCGGTTCACGGTATTACCAACGAATTTTTGATGGACAAACCCAGTTATTCGAAAATCTCTGAGCCGTTTTTTGAGTATATTAAAGGGGCTGAGCTGGTGATCCACAATTCCGCGTTTGATATCGGCTTTATGGATCATGAATTTAAAATGCTCGATCCTTCGTGGCAGGGCACCGCGCAACATTGCGAAATTTTAGATACACTGGCAATGGCGCGAAAAAAACATCCCGGACAACGAGCGACACTTGATGCGTTATGCAAAAAATATGGCATAAACAATTCTCATCGTGAGCTGCATGGGGCTTTACTTGATGCTGAGATACTGGCAGACGTTTATTTGTTGATGTCTGGTGGGCAGCTGGATTTCAAACTGGCCAATTCGGGCGGTAGTATTGATAGCGGAATAAGACGGCTAGCGGCTGACCGACAAAGATTAAAGGTCGTGCTGGCATCTGCCGATGAATTAACAGCGCACGAGCAAAGACTAGATATCATTGGCAAAAAAGGTGGCGAGGTCGTATGGCGACAATAACAGTTGTAAAAGCGATTCCAAAAATAGTGGCTAAATGGTTGGTTTTATTCTCTTTTGGCTTAACACTTGGCACTGATGCGATGGCTGCTGAGGAAGACGTTAAAAGATCTGATGGCGTTGAGGTGATAGCCAACAATCAGCTACCGTTACTTGATAACCGTTTTCGAATTGATTCTGAAGTCAAAGAGATCACCCTGTTATTTTTTCGTAACAGGGGCACCCCACCGGTTATTTTGGTCAAGCCCGATGGTTCAAAAATGTATGCCTCGATGGCTTTAACCGGGCAGGCACAATGGTTTGACGAAACTACCTATGACTTAATCAAAATCAAAGACCCGATGCCTGGCCCATGGCAAGCCATTGGCCAGTTGTCGAGGGGCAGTAAAGTCCTTATTATTACCGATTTTGAACTTAATGTAGATGATTTGCCGCCAATTTTAATCCAGGGTGAAACCATAAAACTGACCGGATACGTCACCAATAACGGAGAGCCAATCAAGGCGCGAAATTTTAAAGACGTGATCACCCTATATGTTGACTTCATTAGTACTAATAATAAAAAATATCGCAACTTTGGTGCCGATCTACAAGAAGTTAGCAATTTTGCCGATGATGGTAAAGGGTTTGATGAGCGGCCTAAGGATGGTGTGTTTACTGGTGAGTTCAATTTAAGCTTCGCATCGGGTGAATGGATCCCCAAATACTACATACGAACGCCATTGATGCAGCGTGAGCTTGAGCATGATCCGGTACTTATTCACCCTAACCCGGTCAATTTGAGTATTCAAACCACCGAAGTGGCCGATGAGTTTCACAAATTGCTCATTGATATCAAGGGAGACTTCGTTAAAAAGGGGTCGTTGATATTTCAGGGCAAAGTGTTTTATCCTAATCAGGAAGTACAAAGTTTTTCGATCACCGAAAACGAAGGGGATTTATTAACGTTTAACGTGATCAACTATGATTTTGGTCTTTACCGAATTACTTTATCGGCATTTGGTGAAACCACCAATGGTCGGGAGTTTATGCTGGATATTCCAGACTTTACTTTTGCTATCGACCCGCCACTTATCGAGGATACCGGCGCACCGGCAGACCAGTTGGATGTTAATGGCAATATTATCGTTCAGAAGGTCATCGAGTCCGTAGAGCTGCCACCGGAGCCTGTAGACTACACGAATACTATAATTATGGTTATATTAGTCAATGTGCTATTAGCGTTGCTGGCGTTCATTTTATACCGGGTGTTGGTGCAGGGAAAATCATTAAAACCCAAATTACCGGGTTTACCAAAACTGGCCTTTTTACGCCGTGGCAAGGATAAAGTCGGTGATGAAAGAGACGATGAAAGAGACGATGAAAACGTTAAAGATAAAAAATCATCCGATGATGATGATATTTTAGACCTTTCATTACCAGACAGCTAAAAATGACAAAATAAACATAAATAACAGTTGACTCAGCAAGGCCATATTCGTATTATCTCCGCCGCGTTCAAGGGCAATGTCTGACAACGCTAAAGGTAAGAAGCAGTGTTATAAAACAGCGTGATGATTTAGGTTTTATAGCACATTGTTATGAAGTATGTATGACACGTTTGACAGACTGTTGATTATACAGCGGAGTGGTAGTTCAGTTGGTTAGAATACCGGCCTGTCACGCCGGGGGTCGCGGGTTCGAGTCCCGTCCACTCCGCCAATTAATCAAATTATAGTTATAACTGAGTGGTAGTTCAGTTGGTTAGGATTATAAAGAGCGGTCTGTTATGTTGGGGGTAGTGTTTTCTCGGGTCGAGTCCCGTCCACTCCGCCAATTAATCAAACACTATCGTCATATAAATATCAGTAACACAGTGGTTTTTGCTTTTAAAATAAAAGTTTGCTTAGCAAGTTTTGATTATACAGCGGAGTGGTAGT
>JBLHHD010000504.1:0-3172 GCA_047614605.1 Alteromonadaceae bacterium | reverse complement strand
ATTGCCAAGACGATGCCTTAGCCCAAGGCGCTTCGGGTAATGCCCAAGGTGGGTTTTACCCGCAACTCAATGCAGAAGCAGGACACGCTAGTCAAATCCATGCATTGTCTTTTAATTATGCAAGCAAACTTTATCGCCAGTTACTCAGTCAAGGTGTTCATTATAGCCATCAATGGTGTGGTACTTTTCAGATAGCGTTTAATGACAAGGTGGCCAGTCGCTATCGTAAATTAATTGCCAATAAGACATGGCCAGATACGCTGATACATTGGATTGACGCGCAACAAGCGACAAAAATAGCCAACCTAGAGTTACCCTATTCGGGTTTATATATTCCACAAGGAGGATGGATTAATCTGCCTGAGTTAGTCGCAGGGCTAGTCAAAGCAGCCGATTCGAGCATCATTGTCAATCAACAACTTACCTCATTAGAGCAAGTAAACGGTGCATGGCAACTCAATTGGCAAGATGGTGGCCAATCTGAGGCTGATATTGTGATCATGGCAACGGGCAGTGATAGTGGGGATTGTCAGCAGATGTCAGCATTACCATTTCGCTTAGTTAGAGGCCAAGTAGAAGCGATCAACAGTCAAAACCAGCTGGCTAATTTGTCCACGGTATTATGCCATAAAGGATATTTAACTCCAGCTTGGCAAGGCTCTCACGCTATGGGATCAACTTATGTCAAAGATGATAAAAGCCGCGATTATCGCTTATCCGAACAACATACTAACCTGGCTATGCATCAGCAAGCTCTGATAAAATGTGACTGGATGAAAGATATTCAGCCCACAACACATGGCCGAGCAGCAATAAGATGCAGTACGCCAGATCATTTACCTATGGTGGGTGCGGTGCCGGATACCAGCGAACAAGCAGCGCAATATCATCACTTATATAAAGCATTGCCAGCCCATCATTACCCTGAACCTATTAACCACCCTAACCTATTTATGCTGTGTGGTTTAGGTTCAAGGGGATTGACCACTGCACCTCTTTGCGCTGAAATCTTAACCAGCCAAATATTGAATGAACCTTTGCCATTAGCCAACAACTTGTTGGATGCGTTAAATCCAAATCGATTTTTAGTCAGGGGGCTGATTCGTAGACAAGGATGATGTTTTTTTCATCTTTTCATCTTTTCATCTTTTCATCTAACGACGGTGTTTTGGGTTATTTAGTTTGTAATGTTTTCCATAAACCTAATACTTGCTGCTGATCTTTATCTTCCAGTTCATTGTTATCAAAAGCCGAGGTCAAACTGGTATGCATCAACCCCCCTAATTGTTCAACTTGTGTCATGTGTTTGACTTGGCTTAACCCCGCAGCAACGGCAAAGTGCCCCTGCAAATAGCTAGCAATAAATAATTCTTGGTCGTTACCATGACCAACCACTTGGTCTAAATAGCCTTCAGTTTTGTGAATAAAGGAGGTGAGTTCATCTATTGGCGGGTTAGCTTCTTGTTTTTGAGTAGATAACGTCAAACTATTTCCTTGGAATGTAAATCTGCTACGGGGTATAAAACTTGATCGTGATAACCGGTAATGATGCTGATTAGCCCTGAAAGTTGCTGATCGGTTGTTACATCACCAGAATCAACAATCAACGGACGACCTGATAAATTTTGAAGTTTACTTTTAGTGGCCACCAACAATATATTGTTTTTACCTAATTTTTTTAAAAAATCAACGCTCAATTGTTGGTTTCCGCGGCCTATGATATGACCTTGTCCACCAATTAATGTCAACACCAATTTGCAGCTTTGCTTAACGATGAGGGTTAATAGTTCCGCAGCCGTCACGTCACTGGCAAGCAGTTGCTTATTTTGAATAACATCAACCCCTAACAGGGTATTGTTGATACCCAACTCTTGCATAATAAATTCCACCGTTGAGCCTGAGCCCATTACAAAACACTGTTCTGGGTTGTCCTCAATAATCTCAATAATGTGCGCGGCAATATCAGCCAAGACTAATTCATCAGACTCTTTACCGCCCATTTTAACGGCTTGAATATACCTTAGTTCAGTAGGTACCTGCATTTTGCCAAATTGACGGGCATTCACTCTACCTTTTCTAAATAACGCTTCATCGATGTCCATAACTTCGGCGTCACTGACACAGACAATTTCCCCCTGAATCACTTGCTTTAGCACCCTACCCGCTGCGGCTGGGGTAACCGCATAAACCCCAGAATGAATTTTACAGCCTGCAGGTATTCCCAAAACGGGCACTGAATTGCCAACCACGTGACAAATATTGCGTGCGGTACCGTCGCCGCCAGCGAATAAAATCAAATCAACGCTCTGTTCTAATAAAGCCTGTGCAGTGGCTTGTGAGTCTTGGCTTTCTGTTTGAACCTTTGCACACGTGTATACAACACGATAACTGAAGCCCATTTCCTTAGCCAACGTTTCACCCATTTCACCCGATGCCACATACAGTTGTATTTGATCTTTTAAAGATACAATCTGCTCGAGGGCTAAACGAGTTTTGTCTAATGCTTTTTTTTCTGCCCCCATGGCTAATGCTTTTTCGCGAATTTCCACACCATCGCTACCTTTAAGTGCCAAGGCCCCACCGATACCTGCGTAAGGATTGATCAGTAAACCCAACTTAAATGTTCGATAAGTCTTATGCCGGCTGTGCATCAAACATCTCCTTGCGTAGTTCTACCGTTTGATAAAACCCATGTAATATATCTATAAACTGAGAAGCTCGACAGGGGAAACCACTGTTAAGGTAAAGTAATACTTGTTCTTTAACCGCTTGTTGAAAAACGTGAATATTAACGGGTTCTCCATTTAAATTATCGGTACTGACAGTAAAGGGTTTGCCTGATGCGCAGGAAAAAGCCCATTCGATTGCTTGAGGTTTCACTTCTACCTTTTCAAATTCTGTTTGTTGTTTAATGTCTCTGCCATCAGGACTATACCAATAACCATAATCCTCTAATAAACGCCTTTGTTTACCCGCAATACACCAATGAGCAATTTCATGTAATGCACTGGAGAAATATCCGTGGGCAAATACAATCTGGTGACGATGTTGTGCACTTTTAGCAGGAATATAGATAGGTTCGTGTCCCCCCCTTACCAAAACTGTATTTTCAGTCTTGGTAAAAGCCGCATTGAACAAACCAACCAAGTCTTGAGAGTTATGAGAGTTATAC
>JBLHHD010000503.1:0-3183 GCA_047614605.1 Alteromonadaceae bacterium | reverse complement strand
ACCACTGCACGGTGCAGGAAGTTGGATACTACGCCGTCTGGCGTCTCTGGGGTGGTTTCGGCACGTACTGTGATCTGATAAATTTCACTGTTAGGCGCATTAGACAACGAATATTGGCGAATTTCGGTGAACTCACTGGTATCAGGGGTGGTTTTAACGCCCAGATATTGGCCCGCCTCAAACGTGGCAACTGGCTTGCCATCTTTGGGGTTTAGCCAGAACGATTTAACCGCAGTGGCTTCATCTTTGATTTGGCTGATGACAAATTCGCGATCACCCCGCCAGCCACCTTCTTTTTGTTCATTTCTAACGTAGATATCTTCCTCTGTTTTAACGAAGATCGCCGCCAAAGCTCCATAAGCTTCGCCCCAGGCAATGATGACTGGATCATCAGCGGCCAATGACAAGTGATCACAAATGGCTTCAAGCAGGTATTTTCCAACAATGGGATAATGCTCAGGTGCAACCTGTAAGCTGGCATGTTTTTCGGCGATCCGGGTAACGGTGTCACCAAGGGTTTCCAGTTTGTCAATGTGAGTAGCGTATTGAAAGACTGAATCGGCCAGCGCTTTGGCTTGCTCGCCCTTGGACTGATTAGCCATGTTGAACACATTTTTTAATTCGGGATAGTTGGCAAACAGTTTTTGATAGAAAAGCGTGGTAATGGCTTCACCTTCTTTGGCTAATACAGGGGCAGTCGATTTTACAATTGTTAGCGTTTGTTCGGATATCATTCGTTTCTCCAGAGAATACGGACCACCTGATTGGACCTTATGTAAATATAATAAAATGGGTGTTATTTAAAGATGTATTTTACATGCCTGTTTAGTAAGGTGTATAATACATGCATCTTTTGACACAGGTCAAGTGCTGGAGTCAAAAGTTTTTGCTCAGTAACGGTTCTCAGTAACTTTCTCAGTAACCATAACATGAGTGAAAGAATTCAGGTCATGTGCCTGTCTAAAGACTTAATATAGTTGATTTGTAGGGAATTGGGTTGTGAAATTAACAAAACACACAGATTACGCTTTTAGGGTGTTGATTTATTTAGCCGCGAAAAAAAGCGAGCAGTTATCAACTATCAAGGAGGTTACCGATGCATTTGGCATCTCTCGTGATCATGTGATGAAAATTGTTCAAAAACTGGCCAAGGCCGGTTTAATTGGATCGATTAGAGGCAAGCAAGGTGGCATGAAGCTGGGCCGACCTAAAGAAGCTATTAATCTCAAAGAAGTGATCACATTAATGGAAGTGACCTTGTTGCCCGTTAATTGTGATGAGCCGGTGTGCCGTATTCGGCAGGGCTGTCGCTTAACCGGTATATTGTTTGACGCTCAGGAAAAGTTTCTCCAGCATGTCGGGCAGTTTACGTTGGCAGATATGGTTGAGGCGGACAGTGAAACAGTTTATATTATCAATACTATGATGCTTGAAGTAAGCAACAGGAAAAAGCTGGCCATAGAAGTGGTCTAGTCGTTAAAAATAAGCCCGGTCTAACCGGGCTTTTTTTGTTTGTGCCCACTACTGATGATAATCAAACAGATTGTCCCAACGTTCGTCGAGACAACTTTTGGCTCCATTGAGTGATAGGGCTGTGTATTTGTTATCCTGGCAAGTCACCAGCCCAAAGCGGATTAGTTTTCTTAAGGCATCATCCACTTCAAAGTCGAGGTTGATATTTTGTTCGCTGGCAAACCAGTGTTCAATGGCTTTATCTAACTCATCTTCACTTAATGGCTGGGTACTGGTAAGTAAAAAATAATACGCCAAAATGGCTTCTTTAAACTCTTCTTCTTCAGCAATATCCACCAAATGGTGAAATACGCCGGCATTGTTATCGAGATTTTTAAAATACAGGTTGTCTGCCAGGGCTTTCATAAAACCGATTTTACGGTTTTTGAATTTACTCCACTCTTTAAATACAAACCCACCAAAGATCCCCAGACCAAGCCCCAGGGCAATCAGTTGTTGCTGTGAGATCACTATTTGCTGGTGATTGAATCCCAGCCAAAATGAAAACAGTGCGGCCAGTAACAATATCGAAGCGCCTAATTTGGTGATTAAGACAATGCCGCCGCCGATCACTGCTGAGCTGCCAATGATCAGTTTGTCTATTTTACGCATTCGCACTACTGAGTTGGGAAATAGCATTTCAAGATCGGCTTTTGGCACGTCCTGAAACAGCTTGATAATGGTTGAGCCCGGGGTAAAGTTGAGATCTTTACGATTGGATTGGGCAAAGTAATCGGCATCCTTGAATTTGATAAATACCGCTACCCGGTCGTAGTTGGTAAATTCCATGGTTTGTTTTTTTAGGCCCCAAAGCGGCTTTAGAGTGGCTGTTTTTCGGTATTCTCCCCGGCGGTAAAATACCACCTGCTCAAAATCATTAAATTCGACTTCGAGGCGCACTTTAAACAGGGACTCTTCTTCTAACGCATCGGCTAAATCCTGATCGGTGATCTTTTCGAAATTAGCCGCATCAAGCACTTGTTTAAATACCTGAGTAAATTGCTCTTGCAGCTGAGTTTGCTGAGCTTTATCGGGTAGTGTGCTAGGACGAGTATCCGAATTAGGATTAAATGGTGCGTAGCATTTTTTTAGAACTTCGAGGGTTTGATGGAATTAAAAGTGAAACAAGCTTTCCAATATATGGCATAACTGGGCAAAGTCCCGGCATTGTTCATCACTGAGCAATTGCTGGCGAGTGCATTGATCAATAATATCCTGTTTTTGAAAAGGGATAAATCGATCAGGGCTGATACTTTGTTTGTCCGTTGCTGTCATGAACACAGTCTCTGGATTATTTTTAGTCATTGTATTATAGCAGTCGAACTTCATCGTTGGTTGATTTGTTGATAGACAAGGTAAAAAACCTCTACCGTGGCATCCTTGCCACAGCTGAGTCAGATTTAGGAAATCACTCGTGCCACAACAACTCGACTGCGCTTAAGCATCATTTGCACCCGATAGCGGGCTTTAAGTAGTAAAATATAGGCCAGTGGTACCAAATACAGACTGGTGATGGTGGAGAAGGTCAGGCCACCGATAATGGCAATCGCCATTGGTGAGTACGGAGGACCGTCGCCGCCAATTTTGGTGCCGCCCACAGCCAATGGAATAAGGCCGAGTATGGTGGTTGCGACAGTCATCATTATTGGCCGTACTCTGCTCAAGCAGCCG
>JBLHHD010000502.1:0-3198 GCA_047614605.1 Alteromonadaceae bacterium | reverse complement strand
ATAAAGTGGGTGCATCTGCCCCAGCCAAACCAGCCGTTGCAGCTGCTTTACCTGTGGTAGCTTCATCATCAACAAGTGGTGGTACCCGTACAGAGTCAATCAGAGGCATTAAAGCGGTAATGGCTAAAGCGATGGCGATATCGGTAGCCACTATTCCGCACTTTACTTATTGTGACGAAATAGACATGACCGAATTGATTGCTTTACGTAGTCGATTAAAAGAAAAGTATGCCAAGCAGGATATTAAACTGACCATGATGCCTTTCTTTATGAAAGCGATGTCGATGGCGCTGAGCAAATATCCGTTGGTCAACAGCCAGCCTAATGCCGATTGTACTGAGCTGACTTATTTTGACGATCACAATATAGGTATGGCGGTTGACTCTAAAGTGGGTTTGCTGGTGCCCAATGTTAAGCAGTGTCAAACCAAGAGTATTATTGATATTGCCAAAGACGTGGCCCGTTTAACCGATTCAGCCCGTGAGGGTCGAGTTGATCAGCAAGATTTGAAGAAGGGAACTATTACCATCTCAAATATTGGTGCTTTAGGTGGCACAGTGGCAACGCCTATCATCAACAAACCGGAAGTGGCGATAGTCGCTTTAGGCAAGTTGCAAAAATTACCGCGTTTTAATGACGCTGGTGAAGTTGTTGCCCGTCAAATCATGCAAATCAGTTGGTCTGGTGATCACCGCATCATCGATGGCGGCACCATTGCCCGCTTCAGTAACTTGTGGATAGATTACCTTGAAGATCCCACCAACATGATTGCCGAAATGCGTTAAGAATGACATTAATTGGTCGTTCTACTTGAGCGGCCACAGCGGAGCCTCTGTGCCACGAAAGCGGGGTAAGACTGACCACTAATTTAATGTAAACGGTATAACCATACAGCCAGAGGGGTTGAATCTAATTCAACCCCTCTTTTTATAGCGACCTAATCTCAAATAGACGCGGCGGGACGCTTCGCTGCTGCCGCCCCTACCGAAAACTGCGTGGTAGGAATGGCATCCGTCGTGAAGGAATTAACTATGGAATTCACCTTTCTTGGCACTTCATCCGGCACACCCACCAAACAACGTAATCTCACCGGGCTGGCATTAAGAGGCAAAAGCGCCAAACGCTGGTATTTGGTTGATTGTGGTGAGGGCACTCAACATCAGTTGTTGCACACTTATTTCACCATAGCGTCACTTGAGGCGATATTTATCACTCATGTCCATGGCGATCATTGTTATGGTTTACCGGGCATACTAGGCAGTGCGGCGATGTCTGGGCGCACAGCACCTTTGGTGATTGTGGCACCAGCCGAAATTCAAACCCTGATCAATGCCATTATCCAAACCAGCCGTTTGTGGCTTGATTTTGAACTTAAGTTCATCGATGTAGCCACCCTAAAAGAGCCGTTGGTATTTGCTGATTTTGGGGTTGAGCCTGTGACACTGTCACACCGCGTACCTTGTTATGGTTATCACTTTGTCGAAAATAATATCGAACATTCACTCAATACCGCCAAACTGATTGAACAGGGGATAGCAGCAGGTCCTATATGGGGGCGGATACATAAAGGCGAAGACATTACCCTTGATGACGGGCAAGTCTTACACTCGAAGGATTTTATTATTACCGACCGCAAACCCAGAGTGTTAACCGTTGGCGGTGATAACGATAATCCGCAATTACTGGCGAATGTTAGTGTTAAACCTAATGTTGTTATCCACGAAGCAACCTATACCGCTGACGTAGCTGCTAAAGTAGGTCCGGGACCACAACACAGCAGCGCCAAAATAGTGGCCGAGTATGCCCAGCAAGCAGCGATTAAGCATTTGATATTAACCCATTTTAGCCCAAGATATGCTTATGCCCGCCAAGCTGAGCCCTCTATCCGGGATGTTGAAAGTGAAGCCAGAGAATACTATAAGGGTGAGCTGTTTTTAGCCAATGATCTGGACAGCTTCGAGATTGATAAGACGGGTAACTTGCATAAAGTGCAGGGATAAGGAGAGGATTGATGTTTTACTTGACTTATTGTTCAATAACGATCCGTTATTGAGTCTTATTATAGGGATCGTTTAATTAAAAACACAAATGCCTTTTAACATTACAGACAAAAAACTGCAAATAATTCTGTACAGTTAACCTAAGGTAAAATTGGGTTGTTTAATTACGGGCAAAATTCGGACCTAACCTTGGGGCACCGATAAAGATAACCCGTAGATTCATTGACATATTGGCGATAAATGACTAGAGTATCGCTTCTTTTTTTGGCCTGTGTTGTACGTCCGCTTTGTTAGACAAACAGTTAGACAGGGCAGTATATCCAGCGTCAGAATCAAGTGAAGAATAATATGGTGATCCACACGCGATAGGAAACTGTCAGCCCGTGCCCACTAAAACCCATATGATACATAAAGAGAACCCAATTAGTTATGGAATCGCAACGCACGTTTCTTTTCATCGCTTTACTGCTGGTCAGCTATTTGTTGTTTACTCAATGGCAAGAAGACTATAACCCAAAAGTGGTGGTGACTCCGCAATCAACTGTATTGGATAATGCTGTTGATACACCGTCAAGTGAAGGTAATAGTGGCGGTGATATACCCGCCTCTTCAGCCGATAAATTTGTTCAGCCAGTCACCGAAGCAGACCGTTATGTGACTGTGCAAACTAACGTATTGTCAATCACGATTGATACACTTGGTGGTGACATTATCGACGGTAAATTACTTAATTACCAGGTTGAGCAGGGGCAAGAAGACTTGGTGTCATTGCTAACCAAACAGCATCAGGCACAAAGTGGTTTGATTGGTCGTGACGGACCCGACGGGAGTAGTAAGGGGCGTCCTCGTTACTCTGTAGAGCAAGAGCAGTATACCGTTAAAGCCGGTGGTGAAGTGGAGATCCCACTGACATGGGCTAATCCACAAGGTTTAAGCGTGACTAAAACGTTTACAATTAAACCGAATGAGTACGATATCACCGTGGCTTACACAGTGAATAACCGAACCAGTGCTATCAAAAGTGTTCGTCCGTTTGGTCAGCTGAAAAAAATCATCCCTGAGCCAGAAAGCACCATGATGATGAATGCTTACAATGCGGCGACATATTCTACCGACCAGGAGCGTTACGAAAAATACGATCTGGATGACATGGCCGAGCGTAACCTCAATAAAAACACCAAAGGTGGTTGGGTTGCCA
>JBLHHD010000501.1:0-3204 GCA_047614605.1 Alteromonadaceae bacterium | reverse complement strand
TCTTTTGGCTTTAGTCATTCTAAAGCAAAAGGATTTAACGCCGTTTACGGACATTTTAGACTCGTCCTTGGCAATGTCTAAAAATCGTTGACACTACCACAAAACCTTTTGTTGCGAATTCACTTTTGTTTATCATTAAACCAGAATATTTTCAATTTTTAGACATTCTGGTGAGTCTATTTTCTAACCATATGGCGCTCTAGACGTGAATGCCGACACGCTTTCAAATGAGAACAGTCGGCGTGGCGGTGGTATACCAATACTTGATTTTTGCTAATACCGACTTTTTTTTCAGCCTAACCAAATCACCACATTGCTATGGACGAGGTTCCAATAACGCTTCAGTTTCACTGTATCTATACTGCGAAATCAACTTGGTCAGGTTGATTGTTATCTCAGACAGTTTGTTGGCCGACAGGGTTATATTTTTTGTTCCCAATAAATTTTCCTGCGACATGTGGTCTATTTGCACGATATTTTGTGACAGCTGCAGCGTCACTATAGATTGCTGACGCGCGTTTTCATTGATGGTTTTGCTGGTTTGTGAAATGTTGTGGACACTCTGAACAATTTGTTCCAGTACCAACTCTATGCCGCGAGCACTGGTCACTGCTTGTTCTGTGCGATGTTGACTCTGTTGAATTTTATCGGTGGTATCTTGAGAATTCTTTTTTAGATCGCCAATGATAACCGCAATTTCCTCTGTTGAGGTCTGGGCTCGCTGTGCTAGAACACGGACTTCATCGGCAACGACAGCAAATCCACGCCCTTGTTCCCCAGCTCTTGCCGCTTCAATCGCCGCATTAAGTGCCAACAAGTTGGTTTGTTCGGCAACAGATTTGATCACCGCCAAAAACGCCCCAATATTGTTAACTCCATCATTTAAGGTGTTAATGCTTATGCCCAAACCGTTCATTTCATCGGCGACAGCATTAATCTGACCAACGGCTTCGGTCACCGTTTTTTGACCTTTGTTAGATAATGACAACGCATCTTCAATCGATTCGACGGCTTGATCAATACTTTGACTGACGTCATCAATACTGACGGATAATTCTTCAACCGCCGATGACACACTATTGGTTTCTTGCTGTTGAGTAATAATATTGTCTTCACTTTGTACCACCGTAACAATCGTATCGCGGGTCGTCGACATCGCACGATTGGCCATGCTTGATATTTGGGTGAAATCGGCGGCGATCTGGGCAAATGTGGTATTGATATGCTGGGCTGATTGCCCTAGATAGTCATCGCTGATGATCTCGATCCGGAGGGTCAGGTCATTGGTTTTCCTTATTTGGTTTAAAGCTTTGTGAATTATATTGGCTTGCCTTTTTAACTGCCGGGTATTGATGTATGTGACTGTGGTGAGGGTGATAACAATTAAAGAGAATACAAACAGAAAACTAAAAAACGAGACAGCGTTGTCGTAACGTTTATTGACATACTGATTCATCCCTTTCAATTGAGTACTCTCCAATTGGCGCAAAGCACCGAGTCTGGTCGTGGCGATAGCAAACCATTTGGATGATGCGACAACATACAAGTTGCGTTTAGCTTCACTGAGCACTTGGCTGCGTATTTTTACCATCATGGTATGTTCCTGACTGTTTTCGAATTGGTTTACGTGGTCCAACAAGTCAGTTCTGGCCAGCTTCTTGAGATTGCCAAAGTAGCTCGATTCGATGGCTTTTAATGAATAGATTCTTTCTTTGTGCTGTTCGGTAAATGATTGACTGGATAAAATATGGCTCAACACCGCCCTTTGAATACCACCAGATTCTTTGATTTTGGCTATCATGTTGGACGCGATAATACTTTGCACAATAAATTCATCTTTGAGTAGGTGTACCTGTATAAACGGCTCGTCTATTAACGTACCGATGACGCCAGTGTAAAAAGTCAGCATTGACGCCAAAGGCACCGAGAGCTTGTCTATATTGGCTCGAAGCTCAGATAATTGCGCCACCTGAGAAATAATTTCCTTAATTCGTTGGTTATTGATGCTGATCGCTTCAATGTCGGTGTTATCAATGTAGCGTTTGAAGATCTGATAGTGTTTGTCGGTGAGTTGTCGTTGTTTGATCAGTTCAGGCTTAAAACTGAGTCCTTTGCCACCGATAAAGCCAGCAGACATGCCACGCTCTTTTTGTAATTGGTGGGTAAGAGTGGACGCATTACCTGAAAACTCAACCAAAGCTAATCCCAAACGGCTTTGATTAACCGTTGCTATATGAGTATACATAACCATCGCTAAAATCCCCAATAGGATCCCTGACGGAATGACGAGCAGTTGTAGTAAGTAGCGTGATGCCAGTCTGAGCATTGGTTTTCCCATAATCTTATATTGCAGATCGAAATTGGTGTTATCTTTCATGGCAATACGGATGAAGACACTCAATGGATCACAAAAAATAAAGTCATGACAATCATGGGCTATTGAGTATTGAGCCGATGTTAAAGTTTGCGTGCGACCAACTGCACTGCGCTGGTGGCGCGTTGCAAAAATGCCCCTTCGCAATAACACAGGTAGTAGTGCCACAGCCGTCTAAATCTATCGTCGTATCCTAGCAATTGCAGTTGTGGCCAGTTATGGTCAAAACGGCTGCGCCAATCTGCCACGGTTTTGGCATAGTGAAGGCCGATGTCATCCAGTTGCTCTATCACCATTTGGCTATTTTTGCTGATCTGATGGCTCAATACACTGATGCTTGGCAAACAACCGCCGGGGAAAATAAAATGGCGGATAAAGTCAACATTGCGAATATAGCTGGTGTAACGCTGGTCGGCTATGGTGATGGCTTGAATCAGCATCTTACCGCCATCTTTGAGCAAGCTGTCGCATTGACGAAAAAAGGTGTCAAAGTACTGGTGTCCCACCGCCTCTATCATTTCAATCGATACTAGCTTGTCATACTTGCCAGTCAAATCCCGATAGTCTTGTTTGAGCAAGGTGATCTTGTCTTCTAGACCATGGTTTTTGATCGTCTGTGCAGCATAGTCATACTGGGCATCTGAGATGGTGGTGGTGGTCACTTTACAGCCAAAGTGATTCGCGGCATAGATCGCCAATCCGCCCCAACCCGAACCGATCTCCAGCAGGTGATCACTGCGCGAAAGTTGAAGACGCTGGCAGATAGTGTGCAGTTTTAATTGTTGGGCTTGTTCAAGCGTGGTCGCCTCAGCACTGTAGATGGCCGATGA
>JBLHHD010000500.1:0-3208 GCA_047614605.1 Alteromonadaceae bacterium | reverse complement strand
ATTACAGGTGGTATTACCAAGACCGGTGGTTGTAAAGCACAGTGAAATCATTCAACTGGCTTTTCCGCTGTTGCAACAGATCACCAAAAAGCTGCAATTAAGCGGCCTTGATTACCGGGTGGTTGGCACCGAAAACCATAATAAAACCTTGTATTTACGGGCGATGAGTCAAGAAGAGGAAGTGCATCACGGGGTTAAGTTTTTTTATGACCTGATCAAAAGAAACCGCGATAAACTGACGCTAGTGGCTGACAGTAAAGAAGACGCCATTTTGGTTAAGACCTTAAAAAATCTCTATCAGCAAGTGCTTGGGGTGATCCCGTTTTATGTTACCCGAGTTGATGGTCGACTGAGAATTACCCAGTGGGTCAAATCCATCAATCCTCACCCGGTTTTTGACTGGCTTAAAGCCGATAACATTATGGCTAAAGTGGATATCAGTGCGCTGATTGATAATTCGGCTTTTGAAATTTTTGTCAGCACCGCCAATGCCAGAATTAAAGCGGTTAATCAAAGTGAATCAATTGATTTATTTGTTCAGTACACTGAGGCTAAGGTAGCAGATAAGGAAGCGGGGGAAGGCAAAGGAGCAGAGCAACAAGACGGACCGCAGTTTGAAATCAAAACCCAAAGTGAGCTTAATACGCCGGCGTTGCAAAAAGCCTTTGTTGAACAGGCCCAATCAAAAGGGCAATTTATCTGCCTGCGGGTATATATGTCGATGGTCGCCAAGGTTGACACCCGCAAAATCGCCGAGGAATTGGAGTATATTCACCATTACGCCCGACATAAATCCAAAACCATCACCCAGTTGCTGACCCGCATAAACAACGTCGGTGAAATGGTTGATATTAGCGAATATGTGATAGGCTATCTGGAATGGGTTTAATATTTATTTGCAATTATATACGCAATCCCTGGTAAGGACGGCAGCAGTGAAGCGCATTGATGGTGCAATATCTTTGAAATGGCTACGCCATTTATCGCGGCGCGGAGGCCGACTCCTACCAGTGAATAGTCACCTACCGCGTTATGTAACAATACCCTCAACAGACCGAACAATGGCATGAATACCATTACTGCGAGAAGGGCTTAAATGCTTGAGCAAATCGAGTTGGGCAAAATAAGCCTCGATATCAAATTGCTTGATCTGTTTAGCGGTTAATTGGTTATACGCCGCCAAAATAACAATGACCAATCCTTTGATTATTCTGGCATCGCTGTCGGCGGCAAAGTGATACAAACCTTGTTCATCAATTTCGTGATGCAACCATACCTGACTCTCACAACCTTTTACTTTTGCACTGTCTTGCTTGTATTGCTCATCAAGGGCGGGCAGTTGCTTGCCTAACAGCATGATTTGACGGTATTTGGCTTCCCAGCCCCGGGCTTGGTCAAACAGGGCGATGATATCCGCTGAGGTATAGCTTAGTTGCCCGGCGTAATGGTTAAATATGGTCGCTGCTGTCATGCTAGTTGTCATGTTAATAGTACTCATGCTAATAACTCAATTACCTTGGTTAATCCGTCGATAAGGATGATGGCGTCGTTGGCGTTGTTATAGATTGAAAAGCTTATTCGTACAGTACCAGATACATCAAGGGCGGCCATTAATGGCATGGTGCAATGATGGCCGGTGCGCACCGCAATACCTTGCTGGTCGAGCAGGGTGCCAATATCTTGATGATGCTCGCCAATAATCGCAAATGAGATAATGCCGACATTGTTGTCACGGCTGCACAGCAGTTTTATCGCTTTTTGGGTGGCCATCCAATCATAAACTGGTTCAAACAGGTTCAGCTCATGTTGGTGTAATTGCTGGCGGTCAAATTGCTGTAAATAAGTGATGGCTGCCGACAACCCGGCAACCCCAGCCATATTAGGTGTGCCTGCTTCAAATTTAAACGGTAAGTCGTTAAAGGTGGTGTGCTCAACACTGACCTTATCAATCATTTCGCCACCGCCTTGATAGGGTGGCATGGCGTTTAGCAGGGCTTCTTTGCCATATAACACCCCGATACCCGTAGGGCCGAATAATTTGTGCCCAGAAAATACATAAAAATCACAATCGAGTTGTTGTACATCAAGGCTAAAATGACTGATAGCTTGAGCACCGTCAACTAGAGTCACCGCCCCGGCTTGTTTGGCTAAATTGATCATGGACTGAATCGGATTGATAGTGCCAATGGCATTGGAAACATGACTAAAAGCCACCAGTTTTGGCGATTGGGCAAGCAATGACTGGTAATGAGCCATATCCAACGTAAAGTCAGGCTTGAGTTTAACCGCTTTGATCACTGCACCCATTTTTTGCGCGATGAGCTGCCAGGGCACGATATTAGCGTGATGCTCAAGCTCGGTGAGCACAATCAGATCACCCGCTTTAAGGTTTTGTTCACCCCAGCTCGCCGCCACCAGATTAATCGCTTGTGTGGTGCCGCTTGTCCAGATAATTTCTCCAGTGTGGCGGGCATTAATAAAGGTTTTGACTTGCTCTCTTGCTTGTTCAAAACCGCTGGTGGCCTGGTCACTTAAGTAGTGCGCACCCCGATGTACATTAGCGTTACTGTTAGTGTAATAGTCGTTTATCGCATCAATCACAACGTGGGGTTTTTGGGTAGTTGCGGCATTATCCAGATACACTAGCTGACAGTCATTGGCCACTTTACGGGCAAGAATAGGAAAGTCCTGAGGAATTAAGTGAATATCTGCCGGCATGGTAATTGGTTTGTTCCTGATGCTTGTTTAATCGGGGGGTAAGGGCGGCAATTATAACTGCTTAGGGCTTTGAAACAAACTGCTTTGACAGTTTACAAAAGTTAATTTTTTAGTGTAATCTGCAAAAAATAACTCACCTCAGGCAAAACAGATGAAATCACCTTTTAAACGACTCGCTTTGGCACTTTGCATTCCAATGCTCTCAATCCCAGTACTTTCAACGCTATCCGCATTGCCTTTAATGGCTCATGAAGATAAATCGGCGGTAAGCGAAATAAAACAAAGTTATTTGAGTGATGTTAAAAGCAAAGCCGACCTTGAGAATATTCAGGTGGTGAAGCTGGCGAGTGACGAATACGCTTCGGATTTTGTGGTCTTTATCAAAAAAAATGTGCCACTGCATAAACACCTCACTCATACCGAGACCGTCTATGTGCTTGAAGGCACCGGGATATTTCAGTATGGCGACGAAAAAATTACTATTGGCCCA
>JBLHHD010000499.1:0-3208 GCA_047614605.1 Alteromonadaceae bacterium | reverse complement strand
ATGGCCATTTTCATCATTAATATAAACGGTTTTTAATACCGGGTGACGGTTTATCACCACATTAAAGGCCGCCGCCAATAGGTCAATATCAGCGCGCTTCAATTGCACAAAATACGGAATATGATAGGCATCAGTACCCTGTTCAAACTGCTCAACAAACCACATTCTTTGCTGGGCAAACGACAGTGGATAACGGTTCTGTCCCAGTGCAGGGATCACAATTTGTTCGTGCCCCTCCAGGTGCAACGCCAAACCGGCAATGTTGTTGTGTTCAAACAACAACGCCAATGGCACATCCATATCGAATGCCTTACCAACGACACCGAGCAAACGAATAGCAGTGATGGAGTTACCGCCAATACGGAAGAAGTTATCCTCTACCCCCACCTGTTCAAGACCCAATACCTCCTGCCAAATATCGCACAATTGCTGCTCTACTTCATTGCGGGGTGACACGTAAGTATCAAGGCTGGCCCATTGTGGTTCTGGCAATGATTGCACGTCCACTTTGCCATTAAGGGTTAACGGTATTTGGTCTACCATGGTAAAACTGTCTGGGACCATATGAGCCGGTAATTTGGCTGTCAGGCTGTCGATCAAATCTGCTGTGGCCACTGTTTGACCCCACTGCAATACAATATACGCAGCCAGTGCTTTACTGCCTTGCCTGTCAACATCAATCACCACCGCTTGTTTGACTTGTGGCAAATCAACCAGCACACCTTCTATTTCACCCGGCTCAATACGATGCCCCCGTATTTTCACCTGAAAATCGTTACGCCCCATATACACCAAATCACCGGCACTACCATCTTTGGTGCTTAAACGACGCACCAGATCACCGGTTTTGTAGAGCTTCGATTGCCCTTCTCCATCTGCCGATACAGGCTCAAACGGGTTGTCGATGAAAGCCTCAGCCGTGAGTTCGGGCCGGTTCAAATATCCTCTAGCCAACCCGGCACCACCAATATACAGCTCGCCAGGGGCGCCGATTGGTAGTGGTTGTAACGTATCTGACAACACATACGCCTGTTCACCAGCAAATGGCTGCCCGATATTATGGGCATCACCTGGTTTATAAACACAGACAGTTGAGCCGATACACGTTTCAGTTGGACCGTACACTTGATGGACTTGCGCAAACACATCATCTAACTGCGCATATAAATCTTCACCGGCACTCTCACCACCCACGATGATTTGAATTGATTTAAGCCGGCTTTTGTCCATCGCGACAAATTCAGGATCAGCCAATAACATTTGCCACATTGACGGGGTTTGAACAATTAAATTAATGTTCGCCTGATGCTCGAATAAGTCCGCTTGGGCACTGTGGACGTTGGATAAAACCAAACGACCCCCACTGAGCAACGATACCCCATAATCTAAACCAAAAGGGTCGAAAGTATATTGGATCAAACCCATTGTCGACACACCTTGGTCCGCTATGTCGTCAGGTGAATTTTCACTGAGATACGAGATGGCTTGAACAATAAAATAGCTCAGCGCCCCTTGAGTCAGCATTACGCCTTTGGGCGTTCCTGTGGTGCCTGAGGTGTAAATGACATAGGCCAAATCTTTCGCGCTACTGCTGGTAACCAAATCATCACTTGCACAACCTTCAGTCAGCTGTTCATCATCGACAGCCAGCAACTGTAGTGCCTGTGGAGACTCAACAACCACTGGCTGCAAAGACTCTAAATGGCGTTTTTGTGTCAATAACAAAGGGGCTTTGGTATCACTTAAGATAAACATCGTTCTGGATTGAGGGTACTCAGGTGAGATCGGCACATAGGCGCCGCCCGCTTTAAGCACCGCAAGGATACTCACGACCATTTCAATACTGCGGTTTAGATACAACGCAACCAACGTGTCAGGTTTAAGAGTTTCGCCTTGATGGTCTTGCTGGCTTTGAACAATAACGCGGGCCAGTTGGTTGGCTTTTTCATTGAGTTGTTGATAAGTTAATTGTTGTTGCTCAAATATTACGGCAACATTATTCGGCGTTTTACGAGCCTGCGATTCAAACAACTGATGCAAGGTAGTTTGCGCAGAACTCACCGGGGTTTTGTGCCAGTCATACCGCTCCCGTTCGAACAACAAGGTTTGACGTTCAGCGGGTGACAACAGATTGATTTGTGCAATCGGTTGGGTTTGTTGTTTATTATCAACAAAAGCCGTCAATATACGTTGATACACAGCAGACAATCGCTCGATGGTACTTTGCTCAAACAAGCTCACCGCATAGTTAAACACGCCACTGATCTGGCTTTGGGCATCAGTCAAAAACACACTTAAATCAAATTTAGCCGGGCTGTACAGACTGTCGCCTTGCAGTACATCTTCACTTACCGGGGTAAATGGCAATGGGCCGCCAACACCGTTTTCATCAAAGTTTTGCACACTGAACATCACCTGAAACAAAGGATGACGTGAGGTATCCCGTTCAATGTCTAGCGCATCCACCAACTGTTCAAACGGCAATTCCTGATGCACTTTGGCCCGGGTAATAATGCCATGCACCTGTGTTATCAACGCATTGATGCTTTGACTTTTATCCACGTCGGCCCGCAGTGCTAGCGTGTTGACAAAAAAGCCAATTAGCGACTGCGTTTGCGCATGATGACGGTTATCCGAAGGCGTGCCCACCACCACATCTGTTTGCCCCGACAAAGTCATCAGCGCAACATAAAAACCACTCAACAACACCGTGTATACGGTGGTGTGCTGCATTTTGGCTAACTCGCGTAATTGCTCAGACAGCTGCGCATCGAGCGCAAAAGCAAATTCTTTTCCGTAATAATCTATCTTAGCCGGATGCGGATGGTCAGTGATCAAATCCAAGGTTTCAAAGCCTGCCAACTCTCGCTGCCAAAAAGCCAGCAGTTTATCGAGGTTTTCACCTTGGAGGAACTGACGCTGCCACAACGCAAAATCACCGTAATTAATGTCAAGCGTCGGTAAATTTGCCGCCCGGTTTTGCGTCAAAGCCTGATAAACTTCCCCCAATTCCTGAATAAAAATGTCCATTGACCAACCATCAAAAGCAATGTGATGGAACATCATCAGTAAGTGCTCTGCTTCTTCATTAGGTGCATTTTCAGAGTCATCGTTAGACTCAGAAAAATAATGATAAAACCTCACCGCAGGCTCAGCAGATAAGTCAAAAGGTAAAGCAATATGGCTTTTCACCTTATCTATCAAAGCG
>JBLHHD010000498.1:0-3217 GCA_047614605.1 Alteromonadaceae bacterium | reverse complement strand
TAGAGCGAATACTGTGCCAAGTTATTTTTCCTCTAACTATCAGTGACTTATGACATCACCAGCGATAAGGCTGATGATCATTTGCTGATATGGGCAAGTCAATATCCTCATATCAGGATATTTCCCCTACCCGCCATTGGCTTTGTCGCCCACAGCGCGTAAACTGCTAAAAAATAAGGACTTTTATAACCCTAATAGCTGGAATGATAATTGCTCTGCCTTATACGTGCCACAAGCGCAACGTTTATAAAGACTCAACCAAAGAGCTAAAAAGAGGTTTGAAGCATGTCGATAAAGCGTTATTTGTTCACTCTCATCGGGGGCATAGTGTTGGGGGTGGCTGCTATACAGTTATTGCTGATCAGCCTGTTCAAGCAACATTTAAATGAAGAGATCGTGAGTAAAAGTCAGCAGTTATCCACTAACATTATTGACCTTGCCGTAGAAACCATGGATTTTGACAGTGTACGGCTGGTGCTCAAAGCTGACCAAGCCTCAGCCCATGAACAAGCAATGCATCAGCAAGCCATGGACGAGCACGACAAGATGATGGTCCGACATGCCAACGCTACTAACACTACTAACGCTCACTCTAGCAATAACGATGGCAATAGCAAAACCCCGCAACTGCATGTGATTAAAGCGACGGGGACTCACCACGTTGAACAGAGCCCCAATATTGTCGTGCATACCGAGCATGAGCTTGAGTTTCATGACAATTCTCAAACCACCACTGCGGCACAACAAGTAGAGCAACAACGGCAAATGCTCAAAAGGCACCTACATCACATCATCGAACAAAAACACAACAACGACCCCACCATGCAGCAGGTCATGCTGATCACCCGAACCAATGATGGTGTCGAAACAGAGCAAACCCTTGTACGTTCACACGCGCAAGAATCGGTGGTCACCAAACAAGACGGCCAACACTCTAATGCTATCCAAACGCTGACCAACTATATGACTTATCTCATCCTCGCCTCTGCGGTACTGGCATTGTTGCTGGCGTTGTGGCTCAGCGAGCACTTCACCCGCCCACTGCAAAAGCTCTCACAAGGGTTTGTCTCACTGGAACAAGGCCAATTTGGGGTGCAAATTGAGGAGGCAGGCATTAACGAATACCGTAAAACCATGCACTCGTTTAATCAAATGAGCAGCCGTCTGTCACAACTGGCTCAATCCGAAAAAATGCTACAACAACAAGGGCATCTGGCCGAATTGGGTGAAGTCAGCCGGGGCTTGGCCCATGCACTGCGCAATCCGATGCACACCATTGGTTTGTCGGTTGAACAACTTAAAGATCCTGATTTACCCGAGAAATTAAGAGCTAGGCTGCAAGATAAAATTCAGGCCAAAATCAAACACATTGATAAAACCATTAAAGCCCTGCTGACCCTAACCTCAGGCGAAATACACCGGGATGACGACGTGCCAGTGCGCTCGGTTATTCAGGATATTATGCTAGAGCTTAAAACCAATGAGCCTAATGTCAAAATTAGCTTTAACAAATCCCCATCGGCACAAATCATTAAAGGGGCTGAGTCCGAAATAAGAGCGATTATTCATACCCTGATGGTTAATGCGGTTGAAGCTAATGGACTGCACGGCGAAGTGACCATCAGTTTAAGCGAAACGACTGACTCAGTTGTCATCCAGGTCACCGACGAGGGTAAAGGTATCGATAGTGCAGTGGCGGGTAAATTGTTTGAACCGCATGTCAGCTCCAAAGCAGAGGGGGCTGGGATGGGGTTATATATCTCCAACCGACTGGCCACCTTGTACTATCAGGGCAGCATCGCGTTGGTTGATAAACCGCCACAAGACCCGGCCAGCAGCGGCTGTATTGCCACCGTTACCTTAAATAAAGGACTTAAATCATGAGTGATATCCCCATCAATATTTTGGTGGTTGAAGATGCAGCCGACCAGCGAGAGATCATCTGTGACTTGCTCGAAGCCGAAGGTTACCTGATAAGTCAGGCCGATTGTGTTGAAGCGGCCATAGTTCACCTTAAAGCCAATACGGTTGATATGGTTTTTTCGGACTGGAACCTCGGTAACCTGTCCGGTCTGGATTTATTAAATTGGTTAAGAAAAACCCAGCCGGATTTGGGTTTTGTGGTGGCTACCGCTTATGGTTCAATCAACCATGCGGTGAGCGCAATGAAAGCCGGGGCCGATGATTATTTATCAAAACCTTTTCAGCGTCAGGAGTTATTGCTGGCAATAGCCAAGGCCCTTACCGCCAAGTCGTTACGTCAAACTAATCAACACCTTACAGAGCAGCTCAGCGAGCAGCAAAGTCTGGTCGACCTGATAGGTCATGCCCCCTGTATGCAAAAGGTTTTTGACCGGATTAAACGTATTTCGAATACCGATGCCACCGTACTCATCACTGGCGAAAGCGGCACCGGCAAAGAGTTGGCGGCACGAGCACTGCAACAGCTGTCACCCCGCAAAAACAGCCCTTTTATTGCCATAAACTGTGGGGCAATCCCCGAATCCATTGCTGAGGCGGAGTTATTTGGTGCCGAAAAAGGCGCGTTTACTGGTGCCACCAGCAGTAAAGCCGGCAAGTTTGAAGCAGCTAATGGCGGCACTATTTTTCTTGATGAAATTGGTGAATTGTCGTTGTCGATTCAGGCCAAGATTTTGCGTTTATTGCAAGAAAGTACGGTCACCCGTTTAGGCGCTCATGATGAAATTAAACTCGATGTTAGGATTGTGGCTGCCACTCACCGTGACTTACCGCAACGGATACAAGAGGGCGAATTCAGAGAGGATTTATACTACCGGCTTAATGTGGTGCCGATTGAGATGCCGCCTTTAAGACAGCGCCAAGAGGATATTCCCCGTTTAATCAATCACTTTATCGACATCAACGCTCGTCGTTACAATACCGAGTCTATCGAGTTGGATAAGTCGGCACTTAAACAATTAATTGATTACCGTTGGCCGGGTAATGTCAGGGAGTTGTCTAACCGCATTGAACGCTTTATCTTGCTTGGTGACAGTGAGGAGTTATTGCAGGGGCTGAGTCAATCTCAAGCCAGCTCTGCAAACAATGGACAAGGCAACGACAGCTTTAACTTGCCCGATGAAGGAATAAACTGGGAAGACTTTGAAAAAAGTTGTTTATCCCAAGCCCTTGAAAAAAATCAGGGCAACCGAACCAAAGCCGCCCGGTTTTTACAGTTGCCGTACAAAGCCTTTTT
>JBLHHD010000497.1:0-3222 GCA_047614605.1 Alteromonadaceae bacterium | reverse complement strand
GCCAGTTACAATAGCGGCAGATTAAGCGAATTGAGACCGGCTTACCGTGAACCGCAAAGTGACAAGGCCCCGAGTATTGGCTTTCGCATTGCACGGTATTTTTAATGCCAGATTTAACAATAATATAATTAGGTAAACAAGATGAAACGCAAACGATTGATTGGCATAGTGATCATGTGCCTGGCGATGGCGGGTGTTGCCATTGCCGCAGAGCAGGCCATCAGCCTTAATTCACCGACCACTTTTCCACTGGATATTTAACATGATTGGAAAACAAGACGATTTACGCCAAACCAGCAATATGGGGCAAAACCTGATGTCAGGTTTTATGTTGGTACTCAGTATTGTGATCGTACATTCGGTGTACGTATTGTACGTTCACCCCGGGGCCGAGGCGGCACTGGCCTCAGGTGGCTCAGCAGCTGCCAGAGACTTTTTGGTGATCATCAAAGACCTGGAGCAAGAGGTTTGCATTATCGCGATGTTGTGGTGCTGTTACTTGATTTTTGCCAAGCTGATCCCGCTGTTTAATGATCGCGGTTTGTTCAATCAAAACTTTTTAAGCGGCTTTGAAAAAGACGGTGAAATCGATCTTGTCAAGGCACTGAACGAATTTGAAACCAGCCAGTACAGTGATAAACCCTTGCTTGAAACCTGGATCACCTGCATTCGCCGTTATAACTATACCCAAAGCGTACAAAATGCCTCAGATGCCATGCAAGCCAGTGTTGAAGCGCTGGCGGTGCGGCTCGAAGCGGGCAACTCGATCATCCGTTATTTGATTTGGGCTATTCCATCGATTGGTTTTATCGGCACTGTGCGCGGTATCGGTCAGGCGCTGGCTTATGCCGATGAAGCGTTGGCGGGTGATATTTCTGGCATGACCGACAGCCTGGGGATTGCGTTCAACTCGACATTGGTGGCCTTGTTTATCAGTATCTTCTTGATGGCCTTGCTCCATCAACTGCAACGAATGCAAGATGGCTTAGTGGTTGATACCCAGGCCCATTGCGAAAAATACCTGCTCAAACATCTGCATTAATAGCTAAAATAAGGGATATGTGGTGTTAAAACGCAAGTCGGAAGACGGCTTCAACTTATCTTTTCTCGATGTCATGGCCTGTGGTTTGGGGGCGGTGATCTTGATTTTCATGCTGCTCAAATTCGATGCGCCGAGCGTAGTTAATGAAGATGTCGAAGCGCAGCGACTGCAACAGGAGTTACAACAGTTATTGGCAGAAAAAACCCGCGTGCAAACCACGCTTGAGAACGTCACCGGGCAAACGAATGCACAACAGTTGACCCTCACTCAGCTTAAAAGTGCCATTGCGGCATTAAAACAACAACAGCGAGCATCGGCACAGGCAGTCAAAAGCCAAACCGACACACTGAGCCAGTTAGAGCAGGCGGTAGAAACGACGATACCTGAGGTAGAAGAAGATGTACTCGCTCTAGAAGGCGCTGGTGAAGAAGCTTATTTGCTGGGGTTGAAAATGCAGGGCAAAGTGATTGGGCTATTGATTGACAGCAGCGCTTCGATGACCGACGAGAAACTGGTTGATATTATTCGCAGCAAAATAAGCTCAGATGCTGAAAAACGCCAAGCACACAAATGGCAAAGAACCAAACGGGTGGCCCGCTGGTTATTAGCCCGCACCCCTAAAGAGGCCAAACTGGCCGTAGTAGCCTTTAATCAAACTGCCGAGCGTTTGACCACCACAGGGGCGATTGCTGCCAGCGATAGCGAAGCGATGAATCAGGTTGCCATCAAAATAGACACAATAACCCCTCAGGGCGGGACCAATTTACAGGCGGCTCTAAAAGCAATGGTGGCCGCCAACCCAGGCATGACCCATTTATACCTCGTCACCGATGGACTACCGACACTGGGTGAGCAGGGCAGTGGTTTAACGGCATTTCGCAAATGCGGTTCGTTTTTTGGCCGTTCGAGCACCATTACCGGAGAATGTCGCTTGCATTTGTTCAGTCATACATTAAAACATTCATTGTTAAGGGACGTTGAAGTCAATGTTATTTTAATGCCCCTTGAAGGTGATCCGGCAGCCGCCGACGCCTACTGGCAGTGGAGTGCTGCCACCGGTGGTTTGATGATAAGCCCTGCGAGATCATGGCCATGAAAATACAACGAGCGCCAATGTCAATTTTCACCCTGTCATTTTTGGATATTATCTCATGCGCCTTCGGCGCTATCGTGATGCTGGTATTGCTAGCCAGAAATGGCGATGGGCAAACCCCGCTGGTTGATATGACCGATATGTCTGAGCTTATCCGTCAGGTCACCCAGACACAAAACCAAGTCACAGAGCTGAATTTGCAATTGGCACAAGCCAGTAGCAGTTTAAGTGAACGAAGCCTGCAAACCCAGCGGCAGAACACTCAGAAAAGCCAACTAGAGCAAGCCATTTTGGCGAATAAAAGCCAACAAGAGCAACTGAGCGACAATGCCATGGCGTTACAATTGGTGGTGAATTCACAAACCCAAGCGGCGACCAAAGCCGATACCAGTCAGGTGCGTGATGCAGCGGTCGGCGGCATTCCCGTAGACAGCGAATACGTGATTTTTATTATTGATACCTCCGGCAGTATGCGGCGAATTTGGTCAAAGTTGATTAAACAGATGGATCATATTCTCGATATTCACCCTCAGGTCAAAGGCTTTCAGGTCATGAATGATATGGGCATTTACCTGGTGTCGGCCAATGCTGGCAAGTGGATCAAAGACAGTCCCAGGGTGCGAAAAACCGTATTACAGGGGATGAAATCCTGGTACAGCAATTCCAACAGCAGCCCGGTTGAGGGGCTAGAAGTGGCGTTAAGAACCTATGCCAAACCCGGTGCAAGTTTAGCCATTTATATATTGGGTGATGAATATAACGGCGGCTCTTATGATCCGGTGATTGAATCGCTCAACCGGCTAAATACTGATAAGAGAACAGGAAAACGGATCGCACGAATTCATGCCATCGGTTTTGTATCGGGGCAGCCAACCAACAAATTCAGCACCTTGATGCGCGAAGTGACAAAACAAAACCGGGGCACATTTTTAGCGCTACCGATGTAATTATATTGAAGCTTGGGCACCGATCAAATTCCCCCATTTCAGGGTAACAAGTCAATAGTCCCCCAGCAGCTCAGAGTGACTCTGAACTGTTAATAAAACATCTTTGGTTTTGAGGTTTTTTAGTGGACGGTGCTAGATGG
>JBLHHD010000496.1:0-3226 GCA_047614605.1 Alteromonadaceae bacterium | reverse complement strand
GTACATAACGCAATAACGACGTTTTACCGGCCCCCCAATCACCGCTAATAAGCAAAGGCGAATGACTGGTTGAAGATGAATGACTTTTGAGTGAAGGGATAACACAATCGCAAATAATATCAGCGAACTCAGTGAGACTACGCCAAGACAATGCGGGCACATTTTGGCCCTGAGCCAACTCGTCGCCTGTGAAGGTCTCGTAAGGGGTATCTTGCAGTAATTTAATTGACTTTCTTATCTCTAGTGCCATTATTTATTATCATTTTTATAGACTTAGTACTTATTAATAGCAGAGTTATCAAAGTGAGACAAGTCAAATTTGTATTTGTTTTCTATTAAACAATCGAGCATGAAGATTCAACACTTGCAATAGTACGCATTTGTATAAAGGGAATGTGGGTTTGATTTTTAGCCTACAGGGGGTTAGTTCGCTTATAGTGACTAAATGGTTAACATCATGGCATGGGGCGACAAACAATTTCAAATCACCATACCCAAAACGATAGTAGGAGACGTTACCCATGAATAGCCGTAATAGTGTTTGTTGAACGCTGGTCTGTCAAAAACGTTTCTGCGGAAACATGTTTACATTGTAGACAAAAAACTTTTTAGCTTAATCTGATCATATGCATAAACCTTGTTTGTATCTTTTCGGCTAACCAGCTTTTTTAAACCAAAGAAGATAATGAATAAATACACGATGGTTAACCCATGCTTTACCACTACTTTGGCTGGTGCTTGAGCTTCATACGCTAACCAGCCATCTGTAATTGGCATTATGGTGCGAAGTAAAGGGCACCACATTAAAATCAGGTAATGTCGAGAATACAAAAGGTAACCAAGTACAAAAGTAATAAAAAGAGTACGAGAACTAAGGGTTAGCCAACACTCGGGCAGCCAGCTGCCCCGCTTTCATGCCTGTTGATTTAAGCCTTTGTCATGCTCTGTCGCAAGCTCCTCAACCTCAGGGTCATCAACGGCAATTTAAAGTAAGATCCATTGGGGGTCAGTATTTCTAGTTCTCATGGCTTCTTGCTTAAACCCCGTTATTGAAGGCTGTTTTACGGATCGACGGTATCATTGTGCGCCAGCAGTGATCTGAGTTTCGCTAGCCTGTCCGAGAATGAGACTCGACTGAGGAAAATCTGGATTTGGCTTGGTTCGACATTTCGATTTTGCGGGCTTTTTCCCGTTAAATAGTCAAACTATTCGCCTGAAAAAACCGCGAAAACGATCTCAACCCCGCTTTCCCTCAGGGCCGGACCTGTTATCGGACAAGGTCCTGGAGCGCCATATGGTTAGAAAATAGACTCACCAGAGTGTCTAAAAATTGATAATGTTCTGGTTTAATGATAAACAAAAGTGAATTCGCAACAAAAGGTTTTGTGGTAGCCTCATCAATACAACCAAAATCAATACTGATTGCCGTGTTCGCCAGTGCCGCAACAAGCGCATTGAGATCATCACACGAAATATTGTCATTGCCGCGCAAGTTAATTGTTTTGGCGTTGACCCGTTGATGTAACGGTGCTATATCGATTGTAAATTTGATTATATGGGCACACAATTTGGGGTAACCCCAGCCCTAAATGTCACTCGTATTTTTATCGGATAGCGTTACCGCAGTGAGATTAATGACGGTGATTGACCCACCTCTACCCTCAAACGCTGGAGCAGTTAAAAAACCTTTTAACTTGCCCGCTGGCTGGCTGCAGCGGGTAATTATCGACCCACCGGGTTATTACCACCTAATTAAAAATACCCACCGACACTGTTTGTTCAGTTTTTACTTCATTGATTTTATTAAGGTTTATCTATCGCTATATAAAATACTTTGGATTGAGAACTGGCACTTTAATTGCTCGGGAGGTTATCAACAGCCACAGTGAGAAGGTTAGATCAAAGATGAGCAGCGATAATGACAACAGTAGTCACCTTGGGCGTAAACACCTTAAGCGTAAAGCTCAATTTCAAGAGCGATATACCAACGAATCCTCGGGGGGTGGCTGGAGTCGCAATAATTCAGAGTTTACCGACCCGGTCAATTCCTTTACTGAGGTGCTGCAAGGCCATTTACAGGGACTCGGTGGTGTTCACGCTGACCTGGACAAGGCTCGTCGCGCTTTTTCACGCAAAGGTATGGGGGATAAAGTCACCAAGGGAATGAAAAAACGTGACAAAAAACTAAAAAGAAAACAGCGCACGCCAGAAGCGCAGCGAATGCAGGATCACCCCGATAGCGGGATGCAGCCACTGGGGGTTGAACGGGATCATATTAATGCCAACTCTCAGGTAGCGACTCAAATTACCGCCTTTGGCAGTGCTTTTGTAGGGGCCAATAGTAAAAAGAGAGAAGAAGTGACTGAAGCTTATCAGTCATTTGCCGAAGCGCATGAGCTACCCAAAAGTGACTCGCGTAAACTGGGCAAAGAGTTACAGGACACTATGACAAAACTGGAAAAGGAAACTTTACCATTAAACAGACAAAGAAAAATGACAGCCATGTTGAACAGCCATACCGCCACTATTGCCGACCAGCCGGGTAATTTACGTTTCGGTCGTTCACAGCATACACCGGATCTTTCACTTAACCTTACATTGCTTGACGATCCGACCGTTCGTTCCAATCAAGATGTTGGTTCTTTTTGGGATGGCAACCGCCAACCCGATGGCAGCGAATCACCGAGAACGGCAGCCATCAAAGCCAATCTGTTTGCGACGGAAGCACAAGGCATATTTCCTACCGGACTGGCTAAGGCCGCAACAAAAAGACCGGTAGTCACCGCCACCGGCGACCCTTTTGGTTCCACTAAGCAACAGGGCGATAAGTAAATCGTGGTGCGTAATCTTTAAGTTTTTCGGTAGGTTGAGTCTATTTAGGATTATCAATGGATTGTGACTTGGTGGCAAGTTCATCGCGGCGGAACAATTTGTTTGTGGATCATTAGTGGAAGTTGCCTCCGGGCCGCGAATTTTGATATTTGCATTAATATTGTCGATTGGAACTAACAATTAACTATAAATCAATAAGTTAGCTATTTTTCATGTCAAATGATAGCAAAGTGAATAAGAAAACATTTTTTAATGAAAATGAACAAAATAATGAAAAACCATTTACTTTGATGATATTATGCTTCGACTCAATTTATAAGGCTTCAAATCAATGGGACCCAAACAAAAGACCACCCTAGGTGTGATTGACGAACTATCGGCTTCATTTACCAAG
>JBLHHD010000495.1:0-3228 GCA_047614605.1 Alteromonadaceae bacterium | reverse complement strand
AGGCCAATGGTTTAAACGTTTTATATGTCATGGTATTTAACGACTTACCCTTACCGGTTAAGACTCTTTTAAAAGAGTAAAATAAACACGTTGGGCTTAATCGGCTATGGCTGCACAACCGATATATTGCTACAATCCCAGCACTTTTTTATTAGCTCATCTTAAGTTGCCATCAATGAAGATCATTTCTTTTAATATTAACGGAATACGCGCCAGATTCCATCAGTTACAGCAGTTGATTGACAAACATCAGCCTGATATTATTGGTTTGCAGGAAATTAAGGTCCATAACGAAGTATTCCCGCTTGAGACTATCGAAGCCATGGGCTACAAGGTTTATTTCCACGGTCAAAAGGCTCATTACGGGGTTGCACTGATGTGTAAACAAGAACCCACTGATGTTCAATATGGCTTCCCAACCGATGACGAAGATGCTCAGCGAAGAATGATCATGGCAACCTTTACCCAGGCTAACGGTGACAAAGTCCGAGTATTAAACGGTTACTTTCCACAAGGTGAAAACCGCACTCACGAAACCAAGTTCCCGGCTAAAAAACAATTTTATGCCGATTTAATGACCCATCTTAACGAACATCATAGCAGTGATGACGATGTTGTAGTGATGGGTGATATCAATATCTCCGCCATCGATTTAGATATCGGCATTGGTGAAGTCAATCAAAAGCGCTGGTTAAAATCCGGTAAATGCAGTTTCTTACCTGAAGAGCGTGAATGGCTGGATACCCTGATGAACTGGGGCCTGGTAGACACTTTTAGACAACACTATCCAGAGGTTGATGACCAATACAGCTGGTTTGACTACCGCTCCAGAGGTTTTGATGATAACCGTGGGTTGCGTATCGACCAGATCATGGCAACAGCCAAACTAGCCAAAACCTGTACTGAGGTTGGCATTGATTACGAGTTAAGAGGCATCGAAAAACCTTCTGATCACGCCCCTATCTGGGCAGTTTTTAAATGAAACAACCCAACTATCAATGTCCCTTGTGTCATTTACCCCTGAGTGCTAATGTTCAAGGGTTTAATTGTACCAATAACCATCAGTTTGATCAGGCCAAAGAAGGTTATGTCAACTTGCTGCCTGTACAAAATAAAGGGTCGAAAGTCCCAGGTGACAGTAAAGAAATGATCCAGGCCAGACGCGACTTTCTTGCCAGTGGGGCTTATGCCTTTTTACAACAAGCGCTGACCCAGCAAGTGGCAAAACAGCGACTTATCGACTCGGCTGTGCCCTGCACAGTGATTGATATAGGCTGTGGTGAGGGTTATTACACTAATGCCTTGAGCAGCCTGTCTCCTGATTATCCGATTTACGGCGTCGATATCTCCAAATCAGCAGTGCGTTTGGCAGCAAAACGTTATAAAACGGTCGATTTTAGTGTCGCTTCACATCTTAACCTGCCATTTGCCGACAACAGCGCCGAACTTGTCAGCAAAGTGTTTGCGCCAATGACAGCCAAAGAGGTTTTAAGAGTACTCAAGTCTGATGGGTTATTGCTTAGTGTCGTGCCCGGACCAAAACATTTGTTTGAGCTTAAACAGATTATTTATGACAATGCCAACGAACATCAGGTTGAAGATTGTCCGGCAGGTTTCGAACTGATTGAGTCACAAGCCATATCCACCAGCCAAACGTTAACGGATGCGGCGCAAATAACCAACCTCACGCAAATGACCCCACTTGCCTGGAAAATTAGCGACAACGAAAAACAGCAACTGATTGACAGTTGCTGTTTTAGTGTAACGTTTGATTTTGTGATCAATGTCTATCGGGTGGTGGCTGATTAAAAAAGTTCTTTAGTGAATGCCTTGTCCATTTTGTCAAACGCATGTTTGAGCAATTCAGCCAACTCCCGGTAACGGGGTTTGGTTTGGGTAAAGGGCACCTGGCAACCCTCCGAGGCCATTTTTTCATGAATCTTTCGATACCAGCTGGCAACAGACATTGGCAATACTGTATTGGCTCGTTTGCCCAGCCAGTACAACCCCTGCATTGGTAAAGAAACCATAAACAGAGCGAATGCGATTGCCTGTGGCAGATACTCGTGCCCCAACAGTTTAACCTGAACAGCCAAAGATACCGCAGCCACCATTGGTAATAGACTCAGGCCAAGCCGGGTGGCTTTAATAATTCTGAATTCACTAAATAAAGGGGCCAGCTCTGGCCGTAACGGCCAAATTTTACTATAGCTCTGACCATCCCTAATCAGTGCCAACATGCCATTTTGCATACGCACCTCATTAATACGACAATAATGGTGTAACTTTAGCATAAAAAAACGTTTTGGCTATGGTTAAATTTTCATCAAGGATAATAAAGCACCCCGTTTGACAAATATCTGCCGGGCATAGCTTTTCATCGCGGCACTTTTTCACTATGATAGCTGCAACGGGTAACATCTAATGTGCCGATACTATCGCGTTTGCACAGTCTATCCCTATAGTGATCGTTTACTATTTACCTTTATTAATGAAATCATGGATTATTAATGTCAAAACAAACCCTGGAATTAATGAAAGAAACCTTTAGTATCCATAGCTTTCCACCGGGCACCGAGATACCCACTGCCATTTACGAAGCGCCGATCTTTTTTATCAGTAAAACTTACGATGAATTATCTGTGGTTTGCCCAAGCTCAATCAAACTCGACTCTTTAGAGCACGAAATAGGCTGGGGAGCACTTGAGGTATTGGGTCCGTTAGGCTTTTCATTGACCGGTATTTTATCCGATATTTCCGGTGTGTTAGCCAGTGAGAAAATTAGTATTTTTGCTATCTCGACCTTCGAAACTGATTACATATTAATCAAACAAGACATGATGTTCAATGCCATAGAGTCATTGCAAAAAGCGCAATACAACGTGCTCAACAATGATCACCAATGATGCTTAAGCTCAGCTGTTTACGACACGTTAAAAAGTGAGTTACCCATCGACGCAATGTCGTTTTATTGCTATTAACCAAATACCTAAAGGTTTTTCGCTGCTCGCGCCACTGAGCGGCGAAGTGCATCCTTTGGCGGTTATCAATCAGCCACTAACCAATAATAGCCTGCTAGGCGAAGGGGTAGCAATTGAGCTGCAGGGCAATAAACTGGTTGCCCCCTTTGATGGTATCGTCACCGAGTTACCCGTCACGGGTCATCGTATCCAGCTAAAAGCCAGCAATGGCATAAAACTGTTGATCAGCTTACCCCAATCCAGCGAG
>JBLHHD010000494.1:0-3238 GCA_047614605.1 Alteromonadaceae bacterium | reverse complement strand
ATAACACCAGGTTCATTAGGTAACTGCTGTGCCTCAATAAAAGGCTTTATGTGAAGTGCTATTTCTAGCTCAAGTTGTTGTTGGGCTTCAATGCTGTTGAACAAACGGTTGATTTGCAGGGCATTATTGGCTCGTCCTGGCCATTGTGCTGGTGCATTATCTAGTTGATGGACACTCCAGTAAGTAATGGCAATCGCCCTGACCATTGAACTGAATTTTAACGTACCCGCTTGTTCAAGTGCGCTGACCGATTGGCTGAGAATGGCGGTGGCATCGTGATCATGAATGCCTTTTTCGTAGCCTTCGTTGTAGCGGGGGGCTGCATATTCTCTGACAAGGCTAAGTAACTCAGTGCTATGGGCACAAACTTCAACGAGTTTTGACCAACTGAGGTTTTCGCGGTTTTGCTGGGCAGCCAAGATGATTTGATAAGCCAGGTATTCGCCCCGGTAAACCTCTGGTGATTCTGATGGGGTGCTGAGTGTCCAGTAAGGTTTTAGCGCATTAAGCTTTTCATCATTAATGGTTTCAAAAAAGTCGGTGCCAATCAGGTGCAGGTCAAGCTTGTCGTTACGGGGCAAGATGGTGATATCCAGCTCCTGGGTGTTGACGCTGAATTTATGTTTGGGGCCAAGTTTAATCACCTGACCGCCTTCTTCGTAAATCTCGCTTTTGTCTTTTAAGGTTCTGACGGCCTGATCTTTGGCGGCTTTCATTTTGGCATCAATATCGTCGGCTTTAACGCTATCGTCCAACTCTCGTAACGAGTCTGATAACTCTCTGAGTTTGCTGATCAGCCCATCAGAGGCAAAAAAGGTGTTGAGCTGGTCGGTTTCGGTAAACGTTTGGGTGCGCCGGGTAATACTTTGCATCATTCGTTCACCCGCATCAAACAAGGTGCTGCATTTACGCTGACGGGCATCGGTGAGCTGTTGTTTATGGGTTTCGAAAGTCTCAAAAATCTCATCTCGTTTACCGAGGATATCCGTCAAAAACTCATCGTGCTCACTAAATTGGCCTTCAAGCTCTTCTAATTGCATCAGCAGCCGTGAGAGTTGTTCATCACATTTATCTGGTGTGGTTGAGAGTCCAAGGGCATTGTGAATGCTCTGGTTGAGTAATTTAAACTGGGCACCAAACTGTGCAGTAGCCTCAGCAGCACCAAAGCTTTTACGCTGATGCTGTACTTGAGCTTTTTGCTGATTGAGTTTGGCGTAAACCTCGGATACCGCTTCGATGATTTTGGTCTGAATGGTGGCATCGGGTACTTTTAAGGTGGCCATTAATTCAGATAACAAGTCGAGTCCGGCAGCCATTTGCGCCAGCGAATCCAGGTGCACCTGAATTTCGATGGTGGTTTTACAACTGGTGTAATGCCCGGCGATATGTTCTAGTTGTTGGTAATAAGTCTTAAGTGAATCGTCGTTCGCTAAAAATCCGACGGTTTGTTGGTTAACGATTGCTTCGTGTTTGGTGATCTCGGTTTCGAGCTCGCCAATACGTTCGACATCCATATAACGCAATTCACGAATGGTTAGCAGGTGGCCTCGTTGTTGACGAATTTTATCAAGAGCGGCCACATAATCTTCTGGGCTGTGCCAGCTGTCAGGTTGTAATTGACTGATAATGTCTGCCTGAACACTTTGCGCTTGTTGCAGGGCTAAGTCAGACTGACTGCGAATACTCTCTACTTTTTCGTATTCGTCCAGTACCAGCTCGGCAGTGGCGGCAATGTCATGCAAAATTGGCCCGATACCTTCCAATGCTTCATCGCCGAGCCAGTGGTAGTTGTCGAATATTTTATGGCAAACTTTGCTTAATTCGTTGTAGTGGGTGGCCGACACATTATCAACGGCGACCATACGGCTGATGCTGTATAACTCGGATATTCCTCTGACCAGCTCGGCGTTGCCAATTTTGCCAAAAAAGCTTTGTTTTTCGGGTTGTTTGCTGGCGTAAATATCAGAAAAGTAAGGGGTTTGCCAAATTTGCACCGGATGAATGCGGGTAGCTTCTTCTTGCGCGTAAAAAATCACTAAACGGCCATCGTCAAAAAAGCCAAAACCATGGCCGAGCAACGGATTTTGCAGGCTTTTGTTGATTAGGTTATAGGCATACAGGGCAACTATATTCGATTGAGGCTGATAAAAGATGTACAGCACGTCTTCGCCGTTGGGCGAGCGGATGGCTCGTTTGAATTTTAGCCCTTCGATAGGGTCGTCAAATTGTTTGTATTGCCCGGTGGTCAGGTAATAACCGCCGGGGAAGATGATCCCGTGATCTTCGGGTAACTGGACGCAAGAGTCGTTGATTTCATCGACTCTTAAAATGCTTTGGTTATTGCGGTTGTAAACCAAAAAGCGCCATTGTTCTTCCATATAAGGGCGAATTTTTAGCAGAATCAGGCTGCCCAGCTCAGCGTAATAAAATTCGGCATCATCGAGAGACTGATTTTCATCGGCAACTTTTTCGGCGTAAAGTCCCATGCCGCTTTCGGTGTTGTTTTCGATTTTGACGGTTAAATCACCCCGCAGAGTATCGACAAACAAGGTATCGAGAATATTGATATGAGGGTAACGGCCTTCGATAACGTCTTGACGGGGACAGCGATGCCATTCAAAGTCATAGCTGGGGGGCAGGGCGATATCTCGCTCACCACGGTTGTCGATGTATTGCAGGGTTTTACCGTCGGCAGAAATATTCCAGCGAAAAACCCGCATGTCAGTCAATCGCTCGCCAATTTGAAAGGCGATGAGTAATTTGCTGTCTTTAACCACCAACTGGCTTAAAAACGTTTCTTTGTAGTATGAATACAGCTCTTTAAAATCGCCTAAAAACTGTTGGTCAGCCAAAAAAGTGCCTGCAAAATCAACCGCTTCAACATCATATTGACCATCGGCTTCGACCAGCTTAAATAAGCCAAACACGTCTTGTACTGTGGTTTCGTTACGTAAACCTAAAAAGGCGTTGTAACCGAATAAAACAGAGTCACCGATTAACACCAGATCGCGAGCTTCGCAGTTGTTTTCGGTGCGTAATCGCAAGCGGCCAAGCACTTGCATTTGGGTGCTGCCAAATTCTTGCTGGCGGGCCTGATTGATGTTGGTGGTCTGTTGATCGAGGTTTTGACCGTGACCGCTTAAACGGTTACGGATCACTTCATAGGCTCCACCTTGCGCTACGGCCTGTTCAGCGGAGGACGATTTTTGCTGTTGTTGATTCACATGATTTCCTTAAA
>JBLHHD010000493.1:0-3247 GCA_047614605.1 Alteromonadaceae bacterium | reverse complement strand
CCGGGCGGCACAACAGGGAATGGGCGTAGCGTTAGCGCCATTGCCGATGAGCAACGCCTGGTTTGACGAGCAATCGCTGGTCAGGTTATTTGACACTGAACTGGTTACCAATGACCGTTATTATCTGGTTCAGCATGACAATATTGAAGGTATAGATGCCATGACCGAGTTTGCCCTGTGGGTAAAGAACAGTTTCGCCGACTTGAACCCAAATGAAACTCAAGCTTAACTCGGGTTGAAATCTGAGGGGCCCTATAAATAATGAAAATCAATAAGTTAGAGGGTTGAACTGTAAAGGGAACGTAATGTTTATGACTTTTTCATTTTTAGTCATAAAACCGATGTTAAATGAATTTTTGACTAATGCTAGCCCCCCTCTATGCACAAAGGCACAAAAAGCGCCTTACTTACCTGTATCGCTAGCGTTTTCGATGGTAGACACTTGACGATTGCGGATGTCGGTCGTGGCATCGACAGTGATGCAAAAAGAAACGCAGTATCAAACGCATGGATAGATTAACGGGTGTTAGTGGGCTCTTTCGGGATAAAAAGATACCTATTCAGCCATTTGCCATCAGTGGATACCGGCCAATACAAGACCCGTTATTCTCATCGACTGGTCAGAGAAATGATAAGCCGCCTGCATTTTCTTATGGGTATTTCGCCTGTTTTCGGGGGCATCTTTTTTAACATCCGCTTGTATTCAAAAAAATAGCAGGCCAACGCGACCAAGTCTCGTGGGTACTGTTTACACAAGATGAGTGCTTCTTATGAAAACCTGCGTTAGCCAATGTCAATCCCGCCAGACGGTTTCTAATATAACGTGCGGTATATGGCAAGTCGGGTGATCGGATTTTTAGATTAAATGGGTACTTAATGTCAGTATTGCCTGCGCTGTCGCTGGTGACATCAATCCTATTTCATTTTGTTGTTAATAAAAAAAGAGACTTTTGTAAGGGGAATTTTAACTCAACATTTTATTTGTATTAGGGTACTTTACTATCGGTTTGGCTGTTGAGATCTTGCAGGTGCGCCAATATCAGTTGACTATCTGCTTGTGAATACACTCTTTTTAATCGCCAGCCCTGTATTGTTTTTTGTAATAAGTAAGTGCTGCCCTTATGAAACAGCTGACCGTCCTCCTGATGTGGTGAAAACTTAAGGCCAAAAAGGTTTTTAGCCTGAATCATCTCATCGCGTGTAAAGGCTAATGCGATAAAGTCAGGATGAAAATTACTGGCGTAACGCTGACTCTGTTCATGGGGGGCATTATCGATAAGATTAACAAAGACAATACTTAAATTACTTTGGCTGGCGTTTGGCAAGTCATCGGTGTATTGATGATAAACATGAGTTAGTGTCGATAACGTGATGGGGCAGGCACTGTCACAGCCTGGGTAGCCAAAATAGAGCAGTGCATAATGACTGGCAATCGTATCAAGTGGAAGCCAGTCGATGCGGCGATCCATTTTTAGCGGCAACAGGGGAATGCTCAAAGCAATCAGCAGTGTGGCAGCAATTAGCAAGAAACCGGGTAATTTGGCCGGACTTTTATCCGCCATGATCAGTGGACTTTGGGCTTAACTCAATCAGGTAATCTAAAACATCATTTAACACTTGGTGCATTTGCTGAGTATTTGATGTATCGGTATGCCTTATGATGGTCATAATATTGTCTGCCTGGTGTTTGGTTATTGCAATGTTCTTGGTATTTACAGCACTACGTTGAGTTTGTTCAGTCCAGTTGAGGCTATCTTTACTGACAGTGACATAATCTTGCAAAATTTGTTGGGCGTTCACCAACTCGGCATTGAGCCGGTCAACGTCGAGTTCGCTGCAATCGGCTAATGAGGCGCAATAGTTGGCGGCTGCGGTGATATTATCGCTTAAATAATCCAGTCCCAGGCTGCTTGTTTGCTGTTCGAGGTTGTTTAGTTGCTGGTAAATATTTTGACAGCGTAATATTTTATCCTCCCGGCTCAGCTTGCTATCTACATTGGTTAGTGCATTTTGCTTTAATGGGCCGGACAGCAGCAAAGAGCAGCCCTGCAATTGTACCGTTGCCTGATCGACAAAGATAAAAAATTCATCCGGGGCCAACCCCAGCAATGAGGCGATCATTTTAAGGCTGAGATTTTCTCTGATGGTGATTTCTTCAAGCTCTTTGATAGCTGTCGAGTCGGTAATGCTGACTAATATTCGGTCAATGCGTTGATGTTCATCAACAATGGGCTGCCAGCAAAAGTCGAGATATTTTTTACCGTTATAAGTATTCTTGCAACAATGATGGATCAGTTGCGGTTGATATTTGACAAACTCCTCAAGCGGGCTGCCAAGGCAGGCATTCATGGCTTTTTTATGCCTGGATAATATATCAATACTCAAGTCAGTGTCAGTGAACAATACTGCCATAGCGGGTCGCTTAGCAATATGGTCAGTGGCTAAAACCTGGGTTGAAAAGGCAGAGTACAAAGGATTAATCGCTTTATTGTCATCAATCACCAGAACCGCTTGGGAGATATTGGCAAAAATAGCCTCAATTTCGTTAGCGGTCTGGTTCAACGAAGCATTTTTTTGTGCCACCAACTTATCGAGCTTACGATTAACCGTTTGCATATCATCAATTACCGCCTCACCCTGTAAAAACTCTCGCATACTGTTATAAGTGACAAAACATAACAGTATTGCCATTAATACCGCCCAGTATAAATGCGTGGCATAAGCATCCCAACGACCCCAATTAAATGCCAAAATTGGCATTCCCAACACGTCAATGCCAGCTGATTCACAATAGGTAGCCGTAAAATGATGAACCATTACCAGGGTTAAGCTGGAAGCTGCGGCAAAACCATCCCGGTAAATCAGTAAAAAACCGAGGCTGATAAAATAAACAAGGTGAGAGGTTGGGCTCCCCAGCTCTTGTTGAATATAGATAACTTCGATAACACAACTGACGCAACCGATCAGGATACGATTAATATAGGTGCCCTTATAGTAGTGGTAACCGACCATTGCGATCATTAGTGCCAGTCCGCCGCCGAGATACCCCAACAGATAATAATGATTACTGTATCCGCCCAATGTCGCCAAAAACAGCCAATAAAAAGTGATTAGTCTGAGCATGATACGATCAGCACGAACAAAGTCCTTAGTCAGCTTTGACGCAACCGCAGGCCCAAATACACTGGTATCGGTGCAAAAAAACTGACTAAGCTCACTTTGATATTTATTGCTCATTAGCCGCCTC
>JBLHHD010000492.1:0-3271 GCA_047614605.1 Alteromonadaceae bacterium | reverse complement strand
ATCGACGGCATATCGCTTTAACAACTCAATAGGTATGACTTCGAGTGCCCGCAGATGGGTTTTAGTCATATGCACTCTGGGAGCCGCATCATTTTCATAAGCTTCGAGCCAGCGGGCTGCGCACAAGCACCAACTTTGCCCAGCCTTAATACCAGCAAAACCATACTCGGGCACCGGGGTAGATAAATCATTGCCTCGAGATTGCGAAAATTGTAAAAACTCAGCACTGGCCTCAATACAGACCGTATGTGAACCTAAGTCCTCAGCACAGGTATTACATTTTCCGTCTCTGAAAAAACCCGTTTGTGGGTCTTCTCCACAGATGACCAAGGGTTCACCCAATACATTTATCGACTTATTCATTTGCATAATTTAATCCTAGATTCCTCAGTTGACCGCCACTATACGCTAATTCGTTAATCATCATCACTTGAGATTGTAATTTAAACGTCACCGGGTGGTGATCACTATAGGTGGTGCGAAAGGTATCATGAACATAAGGTAGCCAGGATAATCAAGACCCGTCCAGTAGGCCGCCATCTCATCAATTAGGTTAACCACTGTAAAACCAAAGTCAGTATCGATTTCGCTGGTATAGGTGATATTAAAGAAAACCTGATCATAAGGTTAATCTCATTTAGTAAAAATATGAGTGGATATACTGCTTGTAGTGGATAATAAGAGAAAGTGGCGCTAATTTAGTCGCTGTCTCGGTAGGCTTTATGTTTTGGCAGGTCATCATCAATGCTCAGCCATGGTACTTTTGAATCCGTATAGATATGGGCATCAGGTTTAAGTTCTGGCTGATCATCAGTTTGATCCAGTGTGGCTATTGCCAACTCTATCGTACCAGCGGCAACATTATATTTTGAACTAAACAACAAGCTTGAACCGCAGGTCTGGCAAAACTGTCTGAGTGTATTATTTTCGGCCCGGTAGCTTTTCAGGTTTTGCTCACCGCTTAACCAGTGAAGATGCTTAAGTTCAACCTCAGCAAAAGTCGAAAAAGCCGCACCGTGAAATTTCTGGCACATATGGCAATGACAGTGCCCCAGGTGTGGTTTAAATTCGTCAACCTGATAACTAATTTCGCCGCATAAGCAACTGCCTTGGTACTTTTTGGTGTTTTTTAACCTTGTGTTTTTCATAGCAATCCCCCCCCCCTTTTTAAACTTTTTTAGCCGGACTTCTCACCGCAATCGCCACAGCCTGTGTGGTAATATCACCAGCGCAGTGTTGAGTAAGATCATCATGCAACCACGGACCATATTCGTTACGTCCCGGCTCAACACCTGCTTTGGCTAGCCATATCGAATCATAAATTTGACTCTTGTGACAGACCTTGCTGCCGCCATCGTAAATTTTATTAGCGTCCCATTGCGGTGTCGCAAAACTTGATGCACTTACAACTGACAACGCTATCATTATAAAACTAAAAAACTGCCGTGCTCAATTTAAATTTCCAGCATTCTTCATTATGACATAAACCATTGAAATAATTCACTTTTTTAGTTTTTAAAAGGCGAGCAGATGAACAATAATTAATTCTCATTCTTATAACGTTAATTCTTTTGGGCTCTGACCATATCACGCAATTTAGGGTAACAGTTTTGTTTATGGTAGGAACGACCTCCGTGCCGCAAACTTCGTCGAAAACGCAGCGATTGTGTTGACTTTGTCAACATTTGCGCCGAGACGGCGCTCCTACCATGCGCATCAAAGTGTTACCCTGTTTGATCGGTGCCTTCTTTTGCTACACAAAATTAACCTGTTATCAGAATGAAATCATAACTTATTGCTCAATAAGCCTTACGACTTCGCTGCATAGTTCACACCCTGCCAGGGTTTGCGATGGCTGCACCAGTCGACTGCACAAGTATCGATCGGTGGCAACCAACCGCCATCTACACCGACACAGTGATCCAATCTGAAAGTCTTTACGAAGCCAAATGGTGGACCACTAACGAAAACCCAACGACTACCGGTCAATGGGGTGTTTGGAATCTGCAAGGCGAATGTAATACCACCACGAACAACGTCCCACCCACCGTAGAGTTCACCTCACCAAGCAACAACAGCTCAGTGCAGGTCGGTCAGTCGGTCGCTTTTGCCGTTGATGCCAATGACAGCGATGGCACTATCATCAGTATTAACTTTTACGTTAATAATCAAATGGTTACTTCATCTTGGGTGGCTGATGCCGCCGGTAGGAAACAACTTAAAGCGATTTTACCGATAATAGATAATGCGGCAACGAAGCCATGCTGACCCTCAACGTCACCAGCGCAAATAAACGAGTTGCCACTCGTCTCTATTGACTCACCGGCCAGCAATATCACGGTTGACCAAGGCCACAGTGTTGATATTTTGGTATCCGCTTCGGACCCAGATGTTGGCGACGGGATCACTAAAATTTAACTTGTAATTGACAGCGTTGTCTTTTCAATAGATACCACTTTTCAATAGATACCACAGCGCCTTACCCGTTCAGCTGGACAGCATTCTGTTTTAGCCCGCGCTTTTGACAGTCAAAATAACAACGCTGTCAGTAAAACTATACAGGTCACTGTCACCGCTTCATCAATAAGTATAGTAAATTCAGCACCTTACATCATTAATTGGCTAGGAGCTGGTGACGGACAGCAGAGCCTTAGTGTTAGCCACCTTCGCCAGTACTAACACCAGTACTAACACCAGTACTAACACCAGTACTAACACCGATCATAATAAAGCCATCATTGATTACATTACCAACTGGGATCCGTGGAAAGACGCCAAAGCTGGTATGGTGTCAAAAGGGGTAGAGAATCACCTTAACGTCGACATGAGCAAATTCACCGTCTTAAACTATTCGTTTTTTGGTGTTGCCCATGATGGTTCATTACACTCAGGCGATCACCGTAACAAAAACATCTATAAAGAAGGCGAAAACCAGCAACCTGCCGAATTATTGATGAGTGATGTCTTCTCAAGCTGGGATTACCATCTGGTTTTTGCTGAGTTATACCAGTTACTCATTGGGCCATAGAAAATAGTCAGCATTGGGTATTGAATGTCACATTCCGCGAGGATGAGAGCCGGATTTATGCGGGTGATGGTGCAAAAAATATGGCTTTATTCAGACGAGCATTAATAAATATGAATTAAAGCACACCCTTTGAAAGACAGTGTCGCTGGAAAAATGATGCGAGCACACTGGGATGTCAAGTTTAGGACCGAATATTATTTGGTTGATTGTTCAACGTATAATCCGTCCCGGTGAGCACACCCA
>JBLHHD010000491.1:0-3273 GCA_047614605.1 Alteromonadaceae bacterium | reverse complement strand
GTGCATTAAAATAAACAAATAAATCAATAAATAACCCAGCGAAAACAACCACTCCAGACCGGTACTATCAACGCTTTGAACAATAACACCGATGCTATTGATCAGTATCAAGGCAGCAACCAAACCCGCGATTATGCCTCCTGTAAGCCATCGTTGAGCCCGCTTGTAACATCGCTCAGCCGTCAGCAGTAACACTGCAATAATAAATATTGGCAAAGCATCACGCAAAAACAAAATCACCGTATTAATTAGCATAGGCTATTTACCTACCGACTTTAGTTGCTCTGGGGTCATCACCATCACTGCCCCTCTGGCACTATTGGGGTTATACTCGCCAAAAAATGGATAACGCCCCACGGGTAACGGGCCAATGAAGATCACCGCTCGCTTGTTGGGAAAAATCACTTTCTCACGGTTTAAATCAAAGCTGTCAAATTCTTCCGGGGTATTATCGCGGTTATAAATGATCAATTTGACTTTTTGTCCTGACGGGATCGCAATTTCGGCGGGATAAAACAGGTGATTTTTAATTTCAAGTACATATTCAGGGCGCTCAGCACTGACGCTAATCGTCGGCATAATACTCAGACAAACCAGCAACAGGCTGCGGGTGGCATCACGACGGCTAAGCATCCAGCGGCCCTTTTAAGTGTTTGTCTACAGATTGTAGGGTATTAGCAAAACTGACACTCACCTTTAAACCGCCAAGAGAAGCAGAGGGTGACAAGGTTATAACCGCCTCATGTAGCTCGACAATATGTTTTACAATCGCCAGCCCAAGCCCGCAGCCAATCACTGATGAATGATGACGATCACCACCAACCCGGTAAAAACGGTCAAACACCCGCTGATATTCCTGAGGTTCAATACCAGGCCCGGAGTCTTCGACTATCAAAGTCAAATACTCATCCACCACCTCTGTAAAGACACTGATCTGCCCATCATCCGGGGTATATTTACTGGCATTACCAATTAGGTTCTGACACAAGATACCCAGCGCAAACTCATTGCCTTTTATTGTTGCGCCTTCACTTTGCAATGAAATATGCTGCTCTCGCTGAGCAATCTGGGGATATAAGTCGCTGATGGTTTGCTGTAATTGAGCCGTTAAATCAACGGGCTCAGCACTATAGGTGATCTGCTGTGGATTGGTGCGGTTAAGATTTAATATCTGATCAACTACATGCGCCATCCGGTCAACACTATGCTCTAACTGTTGCAGCTGGGGTAACTGCTTATCACTAAATGGGGAGTCGGTATCATGTAATTCATTTTGTAGATTATGGACGTTAATTTTAAGCACACTTAAGGGCGTACGCAGCTCATGAGCCGCATCTGAGGCAAAATGGCGCTCTCGTTCAAAAGCACCAGACAAACGTTCAAAAAGCTGATTTAGGGTGGTGATCACCGGCATCAGCTCTTTAGTTTGTGTGGTGGTTTGCAGCAAGCTCAAATCATTGGCCTTTTTACTCATCAGCTCTTCGGTTAAATGGGTCAGTGGTTTAAGACCCTGTCGAATAGTAAATGAAATCAATAACATAAGTAAGGGGATCACGACAATAATCGGTGTTACCGCTGATAAAATCACCTCCTCAGCAAGCTCAAAACGCCGTTGCAATGGCTGAGCAACAATCACCACCTTATGATTATAGTCAATGGTTTTAATAAAGGTGCGCCAACGTTGCCCCAAAAAGTTACTTTCGCCAAAACCACTGGCCCAACCTCCATTGACCTGACGTACCATAGTCGTCGTGGGGGCATTACTGGTTCTGAGTAACAGTTTATCGGCTTCAAACAGCTGAAAGGCAATATCGGCCTCTGAATTGACCTGGGTAAGGGTTTGTTGCGGGGTGATCACTATCAGGGTTTCGGCCAGTGAGGCCAGTTCAGCATCAAACAAGTCTGAGGCTTTTTGCATACTTGCTTTATAACCGTCAATGGCTGCAAAAAAGGTCACCAGGGTGATGACTGACAGCAAAATCATCACCAGATAACGGCGCATACTCATCGATTTACCGTGTACCCTACGCCGCGTACCGTCTGAATAAACCTCTCCGGTAATTTTTTACGCAGATTATGCACATGAACCTCAACCGCATTACTGGCAACTTCCTCGCCCCACTCGTACAGACGCGATTCAATTTTTTCCCTTGATTGGATACGACCAGCGTTTTCCATCAGCGCTTTGAGTACCATATACTCTTTTTTTGATACATTTAAGCTTTCATCATCGATCAGCACCTTATGTGCTGCGATATCAATTTGCACATTGTTGATTTGAATAATTGATGTTTTGGCAGTCCCTAAACGTCGCTCAAACACCCTCAATCTTGCCAGTAATTCACTAATATCAAAGGGTTTAACCAAATAATCATCAGCACCAAAGTCTAGTCCTTTGACTTTGTTTTCGATTGAATCACGGGCGGTGAGGATGATCACCGGAATATCAATTTTGCGATCACGCAGCTGACGCAAAACCTCTAGCCCGTCAATATCCGGCAAGCCCAAGTCGAGGATCACCATATCCTGATCTGGCACAGCCAGCGCATTAAGCGCCGCTTTGCCATTTTCAACGTGGTTTACAACAAATCCCTCATGGCGCAAGGATTGTTGTAACCCCTGAGCCAGCTGGCTGTCATCTTCAACTAACAGTATTCGCATGATTTAACCCTACTTTAACGATTACCTTTACGCTTAGCGATTTTATCGAGCTTTTTTTGCACGTTTTCAATCATCGCCGCGATTTCTTTTTGTCTAAATTCGTAAGCCACTGGACGGTTTTCTTTGGCTGGTGCAGCTTGTGCTACAAGCAGATATTTTAGTGAGTCGCGATATTCGCTGTCATCATACAGGTATTCGCCATAAAAAAAATTAGACTCTTTACCTTCAGGGTTGATTTCTAAGGCTTTTTTAAGCAATTTCAGCGCTTTTTCATCACTGCCAAAGCCAATCGGCCAACCCGGCACTTTATGGTATAAAACCCCTAAACTGGCATAAGCTGACCCTTGCAACACGGTACCATCAATTTCGATGGCTTTTTCAAGATCTTTTTTGGCCGCTTTAACCAACGATAAAGCGCCTAAACCCCCTTTTGCTCCGCCAAAGCTCGATTTAACAATACCACTCCAAACCCACGAATCCGCTTTGTCTGGATAGGTTTTGATTAGCCCTTGTACCTTGGTCACCAACAATTCAAACGCTTTTTCTTGCTCATCTTCTTCAAGCTGGTAATTAGCATGAGCCCATTGTTTTTGTACCGCCAGAATATCATCG
>JBLHHD010000490.1:0-3273 GCA_047614605.1 Alteromonadaceae bacterium | reverse complement strand
ATATCCAGATGTAAAAAAACCTCAAATTCATTCCATAATTTGTTTTTGCGGTTAATTTCAATCTCAAATGCTTGCCTGTCTGCCAACAGTGCGTTAGATGAGGCAAGAAATACGCTAATCTTTTCCATGACCTACCTGTTTTTTATTAAAAAAGTACAATTTATGACCATTAAAAGCTGATATTATACTGAGCTACAGCTAGAACTGAATAAAAACCCAAATCAGCCATAAAAGCCAGCCATAGGAGAAACATTAACAACCAGCAAAGTTTATATACATCACGTTGACGCTAACGTCATGGTTTTTATGACGCCAACCCCAACAACCGCACAAACATTAACCGCGACGATGTTTAACAGCCCCTGTAACACAGGAGGTGGCTTATGAGTAATTCTAACCCCATAGTGCAATCAAACGCACAAGCTACCCAAAACGAAGCCATCAACGTCTTACAAATGTTGATCACCGCCCTATCACTCGACACCCCAGACGATAACAACAACAGCTGGCAGCCAACTGCGCTGCATTCAAAGCGCTCTCGAAGCTGGTTATGCTCAACAAGCCGATGAAAAACGCGCGGCTTAAGCCGCCATAACAAAAAAGCCCCCAGTCACTTTTAATTGGCTGGGGGCTGTTTGTTTGTCAGTGAAACTGACATTAATAGGATAATCTTCTTAGCTGGCTATCTTTCACTGACGCGGAGGTTTTCTTACTGAGCTATCTTCACCCTGATCCGGTTTTTTGCCAGCCTGGTTTCATGCAGGTTTTCAATTGCAGCCTTCGCTTCATCCTCTTTGGGCATTTCAACAAAGGCAAATCCCTTGGATTCATTGGTTTTTTGATCCAATACCAAGTCGCACGCACTGACAGTGCCATGAGTAGAAAATAAAGTAGCGATGTCTTGTTCTGTAGTGGTGCGTGAAAGGTTGCGAACTAAAAGTTTCATAAAGAACCATACGGTTAAAACGACGATCTCAATTATCACCATTATTGTTCAATATACCTAGGATTATATTGTCGGCCAGAATATTGATAGTCGTTTTATTTATCAAAACCTCATTTTTTTTAAGAACCCAGGTATTGCTTTAAAAACGCCTCGATTTTTTGATACATCTTCACCCGGTTTTCAGGTTTGTACACCCCATGTGCTTCCAAATCCATCAGCATCCATTGATAAGGGTGCTTTTTGGCATCAAATTTTTGCTGCAACTGCTCGGCTTGTTCGAGCGGGGTACGTTTATCTTTTTTACCATGAATAATCAACATCGGTGCTGTTAGCTTATCAAGATGATTAATGGGCGATTGCGCCTGTAATTGCTTTTTGTCCGTGCCTAACACTTCTTTAAGGTAATAGTCGCCTGAGCTGGACTTGACGATATCGGTATCGTGGCTGAGTAATTCGAGATCATAAACCCCAGAGATACCAATCACACAATCAAACATTTCAGGGGCTTCAACCGCTGCCGACAACGCCGCAAATGCGCCATAAGAGCCCCCCATAGTGCAGATTTTATCGCTGTTGACCGGGTGGTTTTTTAACGTCCAACGGGTGGCATCAACTATATCCTTGATCATTTTGTCGCCCCACTGATGATGGCCCTGATATTCAAAATGGCCGCCATAACCACCAGACCCTCTAAAATTAACCTGTAATACCGCATAACCTCGTGAAGCTAAAAACTGCACGTCATCCTGATATTCCCAGTGATCTCTGACGCCATGAGGGCCGCCATGCAGATAAACAATCAGCGGTGCATTTTTCGGCTGACTGGCCGGTAAAGTCAAATAACCATGTAAATCAACCCCATCTCTGGCCTTTAGCTGAATAGGTGTCATGGCCGACATAGTCGCGGGTTTTACCCAGCTTCTTTTGCCCAGCAAAAAGTCGACTTTAGGTTTTTTGGTATCAATCAGATAAAACTCACCCGGATTGGTATCGCTGGAGACTTCAAGAATAAGTAAACGGTGATCTTTGGTGCCGCTGGTGAACCTTAACGTTTAGTTGGGAAAATGCGCTTTAAGCGAAAATAACCAACGAGTCACAATATGTTGGTTATCGATAAACTCCAGTTCGGTTTTACCCGGATCTAGCTCCAGCACAATCGGGTTACCGTCAAAATCAAAGTAGGTGGAAGTGACATCCACCGTTTTATGATTAAACACCAGCTCACTGGCCTTGGTTTTAAGGTTATAGCGATAAAGACTACTGGTATCGCTATCGATATTGCCTAATAGGTAGATTTCGTCTGGGTTTTTAGTAAAGCTCAGCGGAATAAGGCTGCCTTCGAGTGAACCAAAGCGGTTAAGCAGCGCCCAGTCATCGCCTTTTTTAGCCCGGTGATAAATTTTATACTTGTTGTTATCCGTAGGATCGATACCCATTGCAATACGTACTTCATGGTTGTGATCGACCAACACATCAGCGCCACGAATCGGCGCGTGAGCCACCTGCCTTGTTCTGCCGTTATACACATTGAGTTTATAAATGATCGGATGCTGTCAATCTTTGCCAGTGCGTTTATGGGTAACAATCAGCACATGTTCAGGATCATCAGGCATGGTATCAATAATGCTTGGCCAACCTTCGTCTCGTCGGGTCACCAGCATTTCTCGTTTACTGCCATCAGCATTAACCGAAAACAACTCACCATACCAATAAGGCCGTACACCAAACTTATCCACATAAAGCACTTCGACAACCAGACGAGTATCGTTGACCCATCTAAAATCGCCAGGCATTTCTTTGTAATCAAGATCAATAGTCGACGCAAACCCCATCGTTTTTCGATCAACGATACCTATCATGGTTTTACCGTTTTCACGGCGCATGGAGACTGCCAAAAACTCACCAGTCGGTGAAATTTTCACATTGCTAAACTGATTATGTTTACTGAAATCTTCAATCGGTATTAACCCCTTGTCAGCCGCTAAGGTGCTGAACGGGGTAAATAGGGTGAAGAAAGTAAAAAACAGGGCAAAAACAAACAACAACCTTTGGCGCATAATCCATATTCCATCTATAAAACCTAAAAAACAGCGCGATAATAGGTCAATTGGCTCTTTTTTACCAGAGACGGGGGAAATATAACAGCGGGTCTGGGAATGCATGTAATGTGTAATTTGGTCGTAAATAAGTTCGAAGGCACCAGCAACAGCCAAAGCGACTCTAGAGCGCCGAATGGTTAGATGGTGAGCAACCAGTGAGAACTGAAATGTTCTCAAAGAAGTTAAATTTACTGAGTTTTAGTCATTCTAAAGCAAGTAAATTTAACG
>JBLHHD010000489.1:0-3274 GCA_047614605.1 Alteromonadaceae bacterium | reverse complement strand
TGCCTAAGAGCAGCTTGTTAATGAAAAATGTGGCGGTATGGCCAAAATAGAAAATCAGTGGATGACGTAACGACTCAGGTCGCAAAAAGTAAGCTTCATCGGCGCTGATAGTATCAAAAAGCGACTCGTAAAGTGCCCAGGTTTGCTGGAAGTAGCTTTTTAGCTCCCCTTTTTTTGCAGCGACCGAAGTGCCGCTTAATAATGGTATCTTGGCGCTCATTTGCAGGGTGTGACTGTTTTTATCATTCATGCTCTGTTTCTCTGGCAACGTCATTTCTAAATCAATTTTTGGGTGATTTTACACTAAATATCGGGTGTTCTTTAAATCTTTATTAATAGCTTTCGATTATACGAAGCGATGATCTGTTGTTTTAACCTATCGCCGAGGTCGTCAGGTATTTGCTGAGCCAGGTTGGCATTTTGTGCCTTGGCTGCAATAAGGCTTTGGTTAATTGACTGGCTAAACCAGCTTCCTCTTTCAAATATTTCAAATGCGCCGACCTTTTCACCTTCACTGAACAACTGCTCGGGCAGTGCCTGAGGTGTGTGTCGGGGGATTTGTGGATCATATTTTGGCTCTTCTGCCTGTTGTGACACTTCATCGGCCTCAAACTCAATAATCGCTTCAAATAGATTGGCCAGCGCAAAGACTACATTAACAAACGGATTGTAGCGGTCACTCGAAGCACCCAGTCGGTGTTCTACCCGAGACAGGCTATGCCAGTCCACTGTGCTGGCGATCATTTGGTGCTGGTGATCAAAAATCAGCGGATTAACACCGAGCAGTTGATTGTGTTTGCCCACTTCTTTATATAACGCAATGCTGCCCTGGTGGCCGCCGGATAACTCATGGGGCGAACTTAATTCGGCATCCAGGTCATAATTGTCTTTTAACTGTAAGCGTTCAAACGCTTCGTTCTCTGGTAAATATAACAAGCAGCATTCATAGCTGGTATCGAGTAACCGCTGTTGCAATATTTCGCCAAACCCTTGGTGAGGGATGCTGTTACGGCCTGCTTTTTCGGCGCTGATATTAATTTGTACGGCGTTGGGAATATGTACCGGGCGTTTGTCGGTGGAAAAAATGTTAACGCAGCCCGGTTGTAAACGCCCTTCATCAGCAGACCACAAGACTGGGCGGATAAAGACCTCGGCGGCCCCCTGTTGTTTTAACAGTCGGGGTAAAACACGGCTGGCAGCGGCAAAGTCCGTCGCTTCTTTAAGCGGGGTTTGACCCACAAAGTCAGAGACATATTCCCACTGGTTAGGCCAGTATTCGGGTTTGAGTGAGCCGAGAATATTTAACTGCTTAAGGGCTTGGTTGATTGCCGGATAGTTGATATCGATGGCCGGATTGGCGCGTCGATAACCACCTTCCAGTTCGAAGTGAACTCTGGGAGTGTAGCCGTGGTGATTGATTTGTTGCTGTAAAACGGTGATCGCCATTGTGGCCAACGCTGTTATCTCACTCATTGTATCGACATTCTGCTTCGAACCGCTACTTACTTAAAGCAGCCAGTGTTTGGGTCAATTGGACGCTAGTGTACGATAAATTACCTTGCTAGGCGACTGTTGGATGGTTTTTTATCGGTTTATTTACATTTAGCCGCAAACTAGCCGCAAACTAGGCATAAATAAGCGATTAATTCGTCCTTTATTCGTTACTTCAAAGGGAGCTCGTGGGGACGCTGGGTAAAAATCTGGATAAAAGTGCGGACAAAAATAAAAAGCCCGCGATGGTTTATCACAACAGTATAGTTCGGCTATACTTTTAAGCTAACCCACTTATTAGTCTCGTTATGTACAGGAAAATTTATGTCTGACACTAAATATCGACTGGTGACCCGAAGTGATTTTGACGGCCTGGTTTGTGCGGTGCTGTTAAAGCATCTGAACTTAATTGATGAGATCACTTTTGTTCACCCCAAAGATATGCAATCTGGCGAAATCGATATTACCGGTTCAGATATTACCACCAACCTGCCTTACGTTGCCGAGGCGTATTTGTCATTTGATCACCATTTATCTGAGACTGTGCGTAATAAAGGCAAACGAGACAATCATATTATCGATCCCTTTGTGCCATCGGCAGCCCGAGTCGTTTGGCGTCATTATGGCGGTCGCGAGGCTTTTCCGGCGGCGTGGGACGAAATGATGGACGCGGTAGATAAGGGGGATTCGGCTCAGTACAACCGGGAAGAGGTATTACGTGCCCAAGGTTGGGAGTTGCTGAACTTCTTAATGGATGCCCGTACGGGGTTAGGGCGTTTTCGCGAGTTTCGGATCTCTAACTATAACCTGATGATGGATTTGATTGATTATTGCCGTAATCATGATATTGACGAGATTTTGGCGTTACCCGATGTGAAAGAGCGGGCGGATTTGTATTTTGAACACGAATGCGAGTTTAAAGATCAGATAAAACGTTGCGCCACAGTCCATGGCAATCTGGTGGTGCTGGATTTGCAAAATGAAGAGACTATTTATGTTGGCAACCGGTTTATCATTTATGCCTTATTTCCCCAATGTAATATCTCGATCCATAGAATGTGGGGATTGAGAAAGCAAAATACCGTATTTGCTACGGGTAAATCGATTTTCGATCGTTCATCACAAGTTAACATCGGCGACCTGATGCTTAAATATGGTGGCGGCGGTCACATGGTAGCCGGGACTTGTCAGGTTGATAATGACGCTGCTGAGCAAATCCTTGGCGAGTTGATCACCGCTATTTGTCAGGACTGATATTAACCCTGTCCTTTAAGGTCAAAAGCAGAGGCATTTATTTACTCCATGCAATAAATGCATACAAACCATCCGTGGTCTAATCACGGCGGCCACGGAGAAAAGATAAGGGCAACAGAAAAAAGCCCTTTTAGGTTTAAATTAATAGTCCATTATTTTTGAGTTTTTGTTTTTGTTTTTGTTTTTGATCTTCTCCGTGGCCGCCGTGCCTAGGAGCCTGTCCGAGAATGAGACTCGACTGAGGAAAATTCGGATTTGGCTATTTTCCGCGCTTTTTTCAATTAAATAGTAAAACTATTCGCCTGAAAAAACCGCGAAAACTATCTCAAACCGACTTTCCCTCAGAACTAGCTCTATTCTCGGACAAACTCCTAGAGCGCCATATGGTTAGAGATCGCTCACCCGCGAGCACTAAAATTTTCGGCACCGATCAAACAGGGTAACACTTTGATGCGCATGGTAGGAGCGCCGTCTCGGCGCGAATGTTGACAAAGTCAACACAATCGCTGCGTTTTCGACGAAGTTCGCG
>JBLHHD010000488.1:0-3276 GCA_047614605.1 Alteromonadaceae bacterium | reverse complement strand
TTATGGTTTGGTACCAGAGACGGCCTTAACCGCTATGATGGTTACGAATTTAAAGTCTATCGCCACCAGCCAGATAACCCCCATTCGATTTCTAACAATTATATCAATACCTTGTTTGAAGATTCTAAAGGGTTACTGTGGATAGGCACCCAGGACGGACTTAATCGTTTGGACAAACTAACCGGGCGTTTTGAACGTTTTAAATACAAAAATGGCAACCCCCGCAGCTTAAGCGATAATGCAGTACTGGCGCTGTTTGAAGACTCCCGGGGAGGTCTATGGGTAGGCACCGCAAAGGGATTAAATCGTTATGACCGCCACAGCGGTAACTTTGAACGGTTTGTTCACCAGCCCACCAATGTCAATAGCTTAAGTCACAACAGCATTCGAACGATTTATCAAGATAGCAGTAACATTTTGTGGATCGGCACCAATGGCGGCGGACTCAACAGTTATGACTTGCAAACCCACCAATTCGAACATTACCGCCATCAATCTGACAACCCCGATACCCTGAGCAGCGATAATATCTATGTCATTAAAGAGGATACCCAAAGCAGACTGTGGATCGCTACCATCGGTGGCGGACTCAACAGGATGGACGCCACCCGGCAAAAATTCAGTCATTTCGAGCATAATGCGACCGACGCCAACAGCCTCAGTCACAACACGGTATTGTCAGTTATCCAGGACAGCCGGGGAAGAATATGGGCAGGCACGCTAGATGGCGGTCTCAATCGTTTTGTCCCCCGCCAGGATCACTTTGTCCGCGCTAGCAATAGTAGCTCAAACCACCATAACCTCAGCAGCTCTAACCACCATAACCTCAGCAGTGATCGGGTGTGGTCTTTATTTGAAGATAACAGCGGGGTACTGTGGGTTGGCACCGACAATGGCCTCAATAAACTCGATATCCGGGGCGAAAGGTTTGCTCATTTTAACCACCAGCCATCAGACCCCTACAGCCTCGGTCACAATAATCTCAAAGCCATCTATCAAGATAGCAGCGCCAATTTGTGGATTGGTACTTATGGTGGTGGCCTCAATATGTACAATAATCAAAGCGAACAATTCTGGCACTTTTATAATGATAGCAACGACCCCAATAGCCTGAGCAATGATTACGTCATGGCCATCATCAAAGACAAACACAATATGTTATGGATTGGCACTTATGGGGGGGGATTAAACCGCTTTAACCTCAAAACCCAGCAATTTGAGCATTTCAAACACGATGAGAACAACCCCAACAGCCTCAGTAATGACCAAATTCTAACCCTCCATGAAGACCGTCAAGGGTTTTTATGGATTGGTACCGACGGCGGCGGACTCAATCGCTTTAATCCACAAACCCGTCATTTCATCCATTATCAGCAATCAAACCTTACTAGTCTCGACAGTGACACAATCAACGATATTCACGAAGACGAAAAGGGCAATTTGTGGATCGCCACCAGTGCAGGATTAAACCGCTACCACTTTGATACAGACGATTTTAAACGCATAAAATACAATATACCGACACAAAAGAATGTTAACAGTGATGCCGTTTTATCAATCAGCTCAGATGCTCAGGGCAACCTGTGGCTAGGTACCTCAGGCAATGGGCTGAGTAAATACAGCCCGAAAAATGGTGCGTTTGTTAATTATCAGCAAAAGCACGGTCTGGTAGATAATGTTGTTTACGCCGCCCATGAGGATAAGTTGGGTCAACTGTGGGTCAGCAGTCCCAAAGGGTTGGGCCGTTTTAACCCGAGTGATCAAACGTTTACCAATTACGATGTTAATGACGGACTGCAAAGTAACTTATTTAATCAAGGTGCCAGCTTTAAAAGCAGCAGCGGCGAACTCTTTTTTGGCGGCATTAATGGCTTTAATCGATTCTTCCCCGCCAATATAACCCAAGGTAGAAGCAAAAATGCCGTGGTATTTACCAACTTTTTGTTGTTTAACCAATCAGTATCCGTTAAAGGCTCAGTTAAATCCTTAGATGAAGCCAACAGCTATGAGCGTCATCAACTGAGTAAACCCATCAACCAAATTGAAACGTTATCACTCACTTACCGACAAAATCAGATGTCATTTGAGTTTTCTGCTTTGCATTTTATTAACCCCTTAAAACGCCAATATGCCTATCAACTGCAAGGCTGGGATCAAGACTGGATATACACTGATGCCAAAAACCGACGGGCCACTTACACCAATATCCCCCCAGGTCATTATACTTTACAGGTAAAAGCGGGTGATAAAAATGGTGACTGGCACAGTCAAAGCAAATCACTAAATATCCAGATATTACCGCCGCCGTGGCAAACCTGGTGGGCTTATCTGCTTTATGGCTTAGCCGTTGTCGTTTTAATCGCTTCTTTGTTTCTTTCACAGCGTAAAAATATCCGTTATGAACGGGCCATCAACTTACAACTCAAGCGAGTAGACAAACTCAAAGATGAGTTTTTAGCCAATACCTCTCACGAATTACGCACCCCGCTAAATGGCATTATTGGCCTGACCGAATCATTAATTGACGGGGCGACCGGTCAGCTGCCTAATGAAACCAAAGCCAATTTGGCCATCGTCGTCGCCAGCGGTAAACGGTTAGCGAACCTGATCAATGATATTCTCGATTTCTCCAAGCTAAAGAATCATAATCTGATACTCAACTTTAAACCCGTTGAGTTGCACAGCCTGACCGACGTGGTACTGACCTTGTCAAAACCCTTATTAAATGACAAGCCGTTGCTGCTAATCAATGCGGTATCCAACGATTTACCCCCCGTTCTGGCCGATGAAGAACGGTTACAACAAATTCTTCACAATCTGGTGGGTAATGCCATTAAGTTTACCCGTCGTGGCAATATTGCCGTCAGTGCCGCCCGTCACGATGGCGGAATAAAAATCAGTGTAACAGACACTGGCATCGGTATTTCAAAGGATAAGCAGCACACTATTTTTGATTCGTTTGAACAGCTTCAAAGCAATCCTGAACGAGCCTACAGCGGCACTGGCCTTGGTCTGGCAGTAAGCCAGCAATTGGTTGAACTGCATGGTGGAAAAATAGAGGTGGTTTCGCGCCTGACACTGGGCTCTACCTTTAGTTTTATACTGCCCGAAACAGATAGACAGTCGTCAAGCAAGCATCATGCCAATCAACCAGCGGCCCGTTTGCACTGGCTACCCAACGATATCCAACAGCCCGCTGTACAGGATCCCATAACCCTACCTGTCACTCAGGGGGATGGCAGTCGTGTTAGTTTGTTAATTGTCGACGACGAAGTA
>JBLHHD010000487.1:0-3281 GCA_047614605.1 Alteromonadaceae bacterium | reverse complement strand
CGCTAGCCGAGCGCCCTTGGTTGGCAGTGGTGAGTTGCAAGTAGATTGGTCGCAAAAAGGTCACTCAACCCGGCGCTGCACCAATATATCGGTTTCAATACTTTGGTTGGGTGATACCTGACGACCATGATTATCGAGTAATGATTTGGGTAATTGTAGAGGTCGGGCTTCGATATTATGCCATCGCTCAGCAATTAATAATTTAAGTGCGGCAAAGTCGACTTCAATTTCGTTGACGTTGACGTTGACGTTGACATTTGGCACTGATGGGCTTGGCATTTATTCGCTTAAACAGGTTAGTTACTCACAAGTGTTCAATCCGGTGACCAACAGGATGGCGGCGCATTCTAAACCGGACCTATTATAATTAAAAATAATGATAACGGCTTTGAAGTTGAGGATTATTCATGATCCGGGTTGGGTAACCCGGAGATAGGGGCTTTTAAGGCGAAATTAACTATTTAGTCTCACCAATACGAACGCTGTCGACTTGGCAGTAATCGGCACCACCGGTAAACAAACGGTCGTCATAGATGCCAAAGTAAACTTTTTTATCTGCCATGTAGGCGGCCAAGGCAAATGATAACAGGGTATCAAAGCCTGTTGAGGTGGGTGTAAGCCATACCCCATTTGGGCATTTTGCATTACCAGTGGTAAAGGCTATAGTAACAGCACCGCCCTCATACTCAGCGTAGCTGTACATTTTCTCAATTAAGCCTATTTGTGAATTGACCAGTGCAGCAGAGCTTAAACCTGGGGTAAGTAAAGTAATGCTGCAGCCAGCATTAGTCGAGTTAACTGTTTTTTCATGATATTGCTTCCTTTGGGTTATTAATTTAATGATGGACGGGTTATTTACGTTTGTTGGCAACCCGCTTTAGTTCAAAATCCAGTTCATCAGGAAAAACCACCAAACCTTCTTCATTCTCGTTAGGAAAGACGACAATGGCTAAATCATCCTCAGCCAGTCCGCCGCTCCAGTGACTGTGCCATTTACTTAAAGCAATGCCTTGAGCTTTACAATCAACCCATTCGCCAGTGGCCCAGGCTTTGGCAAATTCTTCATTAGGCCACACGGGGATACAGTCTTCCTCTTCGGTATTTAACATGACGCAGCCATGTTCGTCGGTTAAAATCCAAATCTGCTGGTTGGCCACCACTTCTTTGAGTAAATAATTAAAACGTTGAGTGCTATCATAACGCTCGATAGTGTCAATTTGATTTTGGTCTAGGGGGCTTGGCATGAGACGTTCCTTTTAAAGCTTAAAATAACAAGTAGAATAAGCTAAAAATAGGCTTGAGTCTTGCATTGTTTTATTTATATTGGCGAGGCCACACATTCGTCGCTTTGTTGAATGTTCATTCGTTAATTTCGGTTTAATATGCTGTTTATAATCACTAATAGCCCAGCAGACAAAACCATTATTTTCAATAGTTTGACAATTATTGCTGGTTGTTGTGTACTAAACAAGTGTTATTGGTCTTTTTTTTGTTGATCTCAACACTCTGGGAACGGTGGAATAAACAAAGGCGAAAAATAATGCATAAAACATGCCTCTATGTCGTAGGTACTATTTAACTGCTTGATTTTTCTTCATGAGGTGTTAAAATAATGCCGGATTTAGATGGTCACTGTGGATGGACTGGTTAAGTTTGTTTCAATGAATTGAAAGTGGTAAAAAAAGGGGGTAAGAGATGGCATTGATATTTAATTGGCAAAAATCTGCCAACATTATGGGTGCAGTATGCGATTGGTATTGTTATGATTGTTGTAAAAATACCAAATGGGAAATGGGAAAGGTAACTAAATGGGTTGGTTTCTTTAACATTCGCACAATTCCCCTGAACAAGGTTTATCGACTCATATGTTCAAGTTGCTGCGACCAGCTTGATGTATCCCATACGGAGTTTAAAAAAGTTAAACAGATTTTGAAATTCAGTCGTTGCATTAAAGGTACTAGGGTTCATCAGCAACTGACCCAGCGAATTGTATTGCAGCAGCTAGCGTGTAAAACATACACAGGGTCAGAAATGGCGTAGTAAAAGACGAAATGAAAGAGCCAGCGGCGCCAAGCCCCTGGCTCTTTTTTCATAAGCGCAGAGAAATCTGCGCTTGGTATAAGCTTAAAAGGTGGCTATTTCTTGTGTCTGGTTTGTAACACCGAAATGACCTCAGATAACTCAATATTATTCGCCTGGAGTAATACCAGCAGATGAAACAATAAGTCAGCACTTTCATTTTTCAGCTCTTCAAGGTCACCTACAGCGGCTGCAAGAGCGGTTTCTACACCTTCCTCACCAACCTTTTGAGCGATGCGCTTTATGCCACTGGCAAACAGTTCAGCGGTGTAGCTGCTGTCTTTGTCGGCGGTTTTTCTGGATTTGATCACTTGCTCCAAATCGGCCAAAAAGGTTAACTGAGGTTGCTCGGTATCGGCCCAGCAGGTTTCGGTGCCTAAGTGGCAAGTTGGGCCTATAGGCTCTGCCAATGCGATGATGCTGTCATTGTCACAGTCAGCTGACAAGTTTATTAGCTTTAAGCTGTTACCAGACGCCTCGCCTTTGGTCCACAGGCGCTGTTTTGAGCGGCTAAAAAACGTCACGAGGCGGCAACCGAGGGTCTTTTCGACGGCTTCACGGTTCATAAAACCCTGCATCAGTACTTTGCCTGAGAAGCTGTGCTGCACAATCACTGGAATAAGGCCGTTGGTTTTAGACCAGTCAAGCTGGTCGATGGTTTGGTAGGTCAGGTTCATATGCGGATCTCCAGCTGTCGATCTTTCAAGTAACGTTTTAAATCGGGAATGGTAAAGATGCCTTTGTGAAAAACACTCGCGGCCAGTGCGCCGTCTACATCGGTTTCGCTAAAGACCTGGTCAAAATGCGCCATGGTACCAGCACCACCTGAGGCGATCAGCGGGATAGTACAAACGCTGCGAGCGAGTTTGAGCTGGCCCAGGTCATACCCCTCTTTGACGCCATCACGGTTCATGCAGTTAAGTACAATTTCGCCAGCGCCCAGTTGCTGGACGTGTTTGATCCAGTCGAGAGTTAGCCATTGGGTTTTTTGGGTCTTTTTGTCATCACCAGTAAATTGGTAAACCTGATATTGGCCGCTGTCAGGATCAAAATAGCTATCGATACCTACAACTACGCATTGCTGGCCAAATTGCTCACACAACTGGGTGATCAGCTCTGGGTTTGACAAGGCCGGGGAGTTGATGCTGATTTTATCGGCACCCATTTGTAAGATCTCTTGGGCCTGTTCAGGGGTTTTTATG
>JBLHHD010000486.1:0-3286 GCA_047614605.1 Alteromonadaceae bacterium | reverse complement strand
GTCGGCGTTAGCTGCTCGACAATTTCCCACAACTGGTTTTGTACCTTGCTGTGACCATACCAGCCCTCAACCTCAAAACAACGGGCGATCACCCGTTTGACATTGCCATCAAGTATCGGCATCGGCAAATCGAGTGCCAGTGATAATATGGCACCTGCGGTTGAGCGGCCTATGCCTGGTAACGATTCGACTTCTTCTAACGTCGTGGGAAACTCGCCGTTAAACTTGTCCATCACCATTTGAGCCGCTTTATGCAGGTTTCGGCCTCTGGCGTAATAACCTAACCCGGTCCACAAATGCAACACTTCATCCATTTTGCCACTGGCCAGCGATTCTAATGTGGGAAACTTACCCATAAAACGCAAGTAATAGTCAATCACGGTGGTGACTTGAGTTTGCTGCAGCATAATTTCTGACACCCAAACCCGGTAAGGCGTGCGGTTATCTTGCCAAGGCAGGTGTTTGCGCCCATAAGCCTCATACCAATCAATAATTTTTGGCGAAAAGTTGTCTTTAATCTGTTGTTCGATGACCATTATGGCTCTTAAGCATAAAAAACATGACGGCTAGTCTAAAATCGTCAGTAAAAATAGCAACCTTTATTAAGTCGCACCTCAACACATAAGTTTTGAATGATTGAATAGGATGAAAAATAAAAACTTATATGCCGAGGTGCTAGCATCCAAAGCACGATTGAACGATAATGCCCGTCATTACACTAATGCGCACTATTGCCATTTTCTAACGAGTAAGACTTTCAAAACGTATGACTGAAAAACAACATAAAACCATGGAACAAGCCCAGCAAGAAGGCAAATACATTCGCAAAATTAAGAGCTTTGTATTGCGTGAAGGCCGCCTAACTAACGGACAAGCACTCGCCATCGAACAAAACTGGCCAACCATGGGTCTTGAATACAGCAAAACCCCTATCTCTATCAGTGAGGTTTTTGGCCGTCAGGCCCCTACCACACTGGAAATTGGTTTTGGTATGGGCAAATCATTGGTTGATATGGCCGCCAAAGCCCCGGAGCGTAATTTCATTGGTATCGAAGTTCACAAACCCGGTGTGGGTGCCTGTTTAATGGATATCGCCGAACAACAGTTAACGAATGTCCGGGTTTATCAGCATGATGGTGTTGAAATTCTTGCCGACAGTATTGATCAGCAAAGTATTGATTGTATTCAGTTGTTCTTCCCCGATCCGTGGCATAAAGCCCGTCACCACAAACGCCGTATCGTCCAGCCTGCTTTTGTCGAATCACTACGCGGCAATCTTAAAATCGGCGGTGTATTTCACATGGCAACTGACTGGGAAAACTACGCCGAACATATGCTTGAAGTAATGAAGCAAATGCCCGGATTTCGTAATTTATCCACCACCGATGATTATGTAGAGCGTCCTGCTTCGCGCCCTTTAACCAAGTTTGAACAACGCGGCCATCGTTTGGGCCACGGCGTGTGGGACTTGATGTTTGAACGTACTCAATAGGATAGCCCCAGTCGATGCTCGATAATCCAAGTTTATTACTAGCCCGCAGCTTTGGTGCTAACGGCGCTAATGCGCTGGCAGACCACCAGCACATTTTGCTGGTTAACCAAAGCGAAGACCAGTATGTCCAGCAGTTGGCTAAGACCTTTACTGATAAGCAGTTTACTGTGTTCAGTTATAACTTTGCCGCTCACCAGTCGTTAAAAAACAGCCCGGATAACCTCAAAAGCGTCTGTGCGATAGAGCTAACCGCTGATGATGTGCCGCAAGACAAGTTTGACTGCGTGGTGATTTATTTTCCCAAGTCCAAACCTGAGTTTGAGTACCTGATCAGCAATCTGTTTAATCACCTTAAATTGGATGCGCCCATTTATTTGGTTGGCGATAACAAAGGTGGGGTTAAAACCTGCGCAAAGCTGTTAAAACCTTATTGCAACACTGCACTTAAAGTCGATGCAGCAAAACATTGTGCTTTATATCAAGCGGTTTTAAGCGAAGTCTCTGCGCCATTTGTTTTTGCTGACTGGTATAAAAGTTATCCGGTAAAAATTAAAGATGTCGAGCTTGAAGTCTATAGCCTACCGGGGGTTTTTAGCCACGGAGCCATTGATATGGGCACCCGTTTGCTACTCGAAAATATCAATCACAAGCCCAAAGCGAAGGTTTTAGATTTTGGTTGCGGGGCGGGTTTAATTGGTGCATTTTTGGCTAAACTCAATGACGATATCACTGTCACCGGGCTTGATGTCCACGCACTGGCGATTGAATCAACGTTAAAAACCTACCGTGAAAATAACATCAACGGCACCGCAATTATCTCGAACGGTTTGTCACAAGTGCAAGCCCCATTTAATCATGTTTATTCTAATCCGCCGTTTCACAGTGGGGTGAAAACCAATTACGCCATCACTGAGCTGTTTTTAAATACTATTAACGACTATATTTATCCTTGGGGTTCGCTGACAATTGTCGCTAACCGTTTTCTTAAATATCAGCCATTATTAGAAAAACAGTTTGGCCGCTACACTACGCAGGCCAGTAATCGGAGGTTTAACGTTTATCATGCCACGAAAGGTTCAAAGTAACCCCTTAAGGATTTTATTGAGCTTGTTGACCGGTGTAGGGCTGGCATTGTTGTCCGTCACCCCGGTGCTTGCTGTTGATAGTTGCATCCAGCACCCTAACCGCTCTAAACCCTGCCCTCATCAGATTTACAAGTTGATGAAGCTCCAGGACGATAAACCAGCCAAAATCACCTGCGTTTGCATGACCGACTTTACCAAGTTTCTTACCCCGGCCAAAGGCGATAAAGAGATTGTGATGCGCAAAATGGAGCTAGAACAACTCAAGGCGCAACTGCAACTCAACGAAGCGCAAATTTTAAGTTTGGCCAAACGTTAACGCCCAGAAGGTGCTGATTGCACCGTTTTAGTAAATTTAGATTGACTCTTCTAATCACAGTCGCTATTTTGCCAAGTTACGTCTAAAACATTCATTTAAAAGAAAAATAGCTGTTAATGTCATTTATCCTTGAAAACATTGCCTTACTCTCTATTCCTGTGATCAGCGCCGTTGTCGGCTGGGGAACTAATTTTCTAGCGGTTAAAATGATGTTTTATCCGCTCAAGTTTATTGGTATTCCGCCCATTTTTGGCTGGCAGGGCATTATTCCAGCCAAAGCTCGCGAAATGGCCGAAATTGAAGTCGAATTGGTGCTTGGCCGTTTGCTTAGCGTAGAAGAAATTGCCAATCGCCTGGATGCCGATAAAGTCAGTAAATTAATCGAACGCCGTC
>JBLHHD010000485.1:0-3292 GCA_047614605.1 Alteromonadaceae bacterium | reverse complement strand
GTAACTGGTATAAGGTCTGCGTTCATGGATATACAACATGTTATCAACCAATATCAGGTCATTTCTTTGCCATTCAAAGGCAACCGTTACTTGCTCATAAACCGCCCCGCTGAACGATGAAAAGTGCCGTGTTGCTTAGGAGGCTCCCTTATAACTTCAAGCAAAAAACCAGTAACACACACTGATCGCGCTGATAATACCCACTACATCAGCAAATAAACCACAACCAATCGCATGACGGCTGTGCTTAATCCCTACCGCACCAAAATATACCGCGATCACATAAAATGTGGTTTCGGTTGAGCCCTGTATCGTTGATGCCACCCGGCCAACAAATGAATCGGCTCCATGAGTCGTCATGGTTTCAATCATCATCGCCCGTGCGCCGCTGCCACTAAAAGGTTTCATCAACGCCGTTGGTAAGGCGTCAACAAAAGCCGTATCAATACCCATCGCGCCAATAACTACCGTTAATCCGTCGACCGCTAGTGTGAGCACCCCGCTCGCCCTTAACACCGCAATAGCCACCAACATCGCCAATAAATAAGGGATTAACGATACCGATAAGGAAAAACCTTCTTTTGCCCCGTCGATAAACGTTTCATAAACATTGACCTTTTTGCGATCAGCAATGACTAGGCACAACACGATAAAACTAAAAATCAGTAAATGACTAATCAGCGCCGACTGCTCAGTCAATTGAGTCGTCGTTAAAACACTCAGGTAAGTGATTAATCCCCCTACCAAGCCCAAAAATACCGAAAAGTAAGCAAACGTCACCCAGTCATACAACCGCAATCGCTGCACCCAAGAAACGGCCAGCAGCCCGGCAAAAGTCGATGCGCCGGTAGCCAGTAAGATAGGCAGAAAAACATCTGTGGGCATGGCTGCCCCTTGCTGGGCACGATAAACAAAAACCGCAATGGGAAATAAGGTAACCGAGGAGGTATTAAGCACCAAAAACAAAATTTGCGCGTCACTGGCAGTGTCTGGTGTTGGGTTAAGGGTTTGTAGGTCTTTCATGGCCCGAATGCCCATCGGCGTTGCGGCATTATCCAGGCCGAGAATATTGGCAGACAAGTTCATGGTGATGCTACCAATTGCCGGATGATCTGACGGTACCTGAGGCATCAGTCGTTTAAATAGCGGTACAAGTACCCAGGCCAATTTGTCGACCAGCCCAGCTTGTTCGGCAATTTTGAGTATACCTAACCAAAAGCTCAGTGCGCCAACCAGACCAATCGCGATATTCACAGCGGTTTTAGACATTGAAAATAACGCCGAAACAATCCGTTCAAACACCAGCGGATCACCACCAATCAGCCATTGGTAGCACGCCGCGATAAAACTGATGATAAAAAACCATAACCATAATTTATTTAACAAATCGGCCTCCTCCTACATAATCTAAACAAACTGCTTAAACTCACCCTCTTCAATCAGTATTTTAAAGTGTTTGAGTTTTTGCCCTTCGAACGCCACCAGGCCGATGCTACTTTTGGCAATCAAAATTTGTTTTTTGGTTTGGATCAATGCCTTGTGTTCAATTTCGAGTCTGCGCCGTTTAGTAAAGAGATTAATCGGGCTTGCCGCGAAATACAGCATTCTTTCGAGCTTATCAAAGGTATTGATCATCCGCAGAGGAAACTCATTTTTAAAGCCACTACAAGTTAATTGCCAAATCAGGGTAGAGTCTTCTTTGAAACGTTGTTTGGCGGTAAAACAAAATGAATAATGTACATCACCGGATAACACCACAATTTCTGATGGGGTATCGATACGGCGAAAGATATCCAGCAACTTTTTCGCCGAGCCTGGATGGGCCATCCAATTTTCGGCATCCACCACTAACTCTTTACCAAAAAAGGTGAAAATACGTTGGATGGTTTCAATCAATTTAACGCCAAAAATGGGCGCTGCCGAAACCACAATACCCGCCTCTTTATTAACCAGTGCATTTTCTAAATGCACTAGCCTTTCCCAATCCATTAAACCGGACGGATTTCTTAATGATTTTTCTGAGCGCCAACGGTGCGTACGAGTATCAAGTACGACCATGGTGGGGTTTAAGTCGACTTCATAGTGCCAGTAAGGAAATTCGAGCAACCGGGTTTCGAGTTCGATGACCTTACTTTGATCCGTATGGGCAACAGCCTGCTCAACCAGTGTAACAAAGCCCTCATCAAAGCGTTCTGGGGTATTACCCCAGCCCTGAAACAGCCAGTAACCTAGCATCGCGTTACTAATTATTCGCTTACTCAGCGGGTTTGAGTAAACATTTTGCTCCCACTGAGCCGTTAAATTCCAGTCGTCAGTGACATCATGATCATCGAAAATCATATAATTAGGAATATGAGCCAACAGTCGTCTAACCTGACTTAAACCGTCAATAAACGCTTTAATACACAACAATTCACGCTGATATTTTAGCTGATTGGCACGACTTAATCCGGGTGGCAAAGCATCCAAACCCGGTTCAATCAGCAGCCAACATTCGGGACTCCAAACCAATAAATACAGACCCAAAACCTCGGCTAAACTGATCGCATGATTTTCGGATTTAACTGAAGAAAACACCGGTAAAGTTTTGCGCAGCGGAGCCAATCGGCCAAACAAGCGACCGCCTTTAAAAGTCACTTTGGGCAAAATGGCTTTACGGTTGTAATAAGTCGACGGGTCCTGGTGTAAAAAATCGCTATGGGTTAAGTGCTCGCCAGGCAACTCTTCACTGCTGAGGTTGAGTATTTTAATCAGTTGGTGAATGGCTTTGAGGGTGGGTCCGGCAATATCATCAACGTAAACCTGATCGCCGCCGTGCACCAGTACGCAGGGCCGTTTAGTTAAATCATTGAGGTTTTCAGCTAAATAATGATCGCCCACCACCAAGGTATCTTTACTGGGGTGATGAGGATTACGACAAGAGCCAAAAAATAGCGTACTGACCTGACTGGGAATGAAGAAACTCAGCCCCTGTTGTTCTTTATAGAGTAATTCGGGGAGTAATTGAGTGATTGACTGCGGCTCAACGCCCTCACCTGTCAGCTTAACATCATAATAAATCAGCGTATCTTTGGGCAAAGGTTGTTCAGGCAAATAACGCAGTAAATAAACATAAACGACATCTGATACCTTAACCACCTGGTGCTCACAGCGACAATCAAGGAGCACAGATAAATCAGGTTCAACAGACACCAGCGGCACAAAGGTTAACGGCTCAGACAACACCAGCCACACAACAACTTCTGTGACGGTGGTCTTGCGTAGAATGGGGCCTGCCAATATCAGTGGCAAG
>JBLHHD010000484.1:0-3302 GCA_047614605.1 Alteromonadaceae bacterium | reverse complement strand
AGTTTAAGCAATAAATCCAGTTCAGCAAACACATAAGTTTTGCCGTCAAAATCCACCGAGTGACCTTCAATTTCATTCATGACACGATTTTGAGCCGCCGGTTGATCACCATCAAACTCAATCAGCACCGCTGAGAGTACAAAATGCCAGATATCGACCAGCTCCATTTGCAACTGTTCGAGATCACATTCCTGTTTCTTCCACCATTTCCAGCCATGATGCTCAATCGCCTCGCTGGCTTCAATCACTACCGCTCGTAAAAACGGCGATTTAACGGCCAACCAATCGGGATTCACTTTAGCATTCATCTGATCTTGCAGCTTAAGCATAGTGGCGACTTGGTTTTGAAGTAACATGGTGGTTTATCCCAGCAATTTAACGCAATAAAATTCGCCGGAGATCATCCACCATGCGAGGCTATGATGCAAGCGACTTTTGACGGGTAGTGAAAGAATAAAGTAACGTTTCGTATCAATCAGCAGTAATTTTGAGGGACTCCAACCACTGAACCATATCCAGGTTATCCACCCGGTGATAGATATCAGCGACAGGCAGGGTTAAATCAATCGATTCAAAAGTCACGTCTTCACCCAAAAAATAATAATCAGGTTGCCAGTGCGCTGTTTTACGAAAAACGGTGATGCCGACAAAATCCTGTTCAATCAGTACATATTCTTCCAGGGTGGGAATATTAATATATTCCAGCCGTTTGGCTTGATAGTCTGACTGGCGGGTCGTGTGAGAAAGCACTTCTACCAGTATTACCGGGGATTCAGTGTAATATTCGTCATCAATGGTTTCGTCACAAACCACCATATAGTCAGGATAGCGGTACTTACCTGTAGAGGTTTTCACTTTAGTATCTGAGCCCAAAGGTTCGCAAGATGAAGAGTCCGCTAAATGCTGACCAACAAACCGGGCAATATTCTGCACGATACGTTCATGATTTCGGCTAGCTCCAGCCATGGCATAAACATAACCATCAACATATTCATGTTTAATCTCACTAACCAACTCACCTTGTAAATACTCTTGTTCACTGATGTGATCGTTTTGTTCAGCATTATTCATAGTTTTTACCTTCGCGGCTGGCAACAAATTGGTGCTAACATTGTAAAGCAGTCAAATCAATATACACTACTTTGAGAAAAGTTTTTACAGGTGCTTTATAAAAGGTAACGAAAAAATATGAGCGACACCTACCAGCGACTCGACATGACCAATTGGTCGAGAAGGCAGCATTATCAATTTTATCAAGATTTTAGCCAACCTTACTTTTCCATCGGTTGCGATCTCAATGCCGCCGCGCTCTATAATCACTGCAAAGCGCAGCACATTAGCTTTTTCGACGCCTATTTATTCATGACCATGCAGGCAATTAATACCGTTGAACCTTTGCGTTACCGCCTGGTAGATGAACAAATAAGAGTTTATCAGTCAATTTCTATCAGTGTCGCCGTAATGGCAGCGGATCAAACCTTTCGCTTTTGTGAGGTGCCCTACTCGGCAGATTTTACAACCTTTCAACGCCAGTTAAAACAAGCCAAAGCGACCGCCATTAATGGGCCATTCTTCTCAGACACTTTTTTTACCCATCAGAGCAATCAAGCCACCGTGTATATGTCGGTGATCCCCTGGATAAGCTTCACCAGCTTTGCTCATGCCAGACACGGCGGCACTTCAACGGGCATTCCACTGCTGGCAATAGGAAAAATGCGCCAAACTGACAATACCCTGCCCATTACCGTTGATGCGCATCACGCACTGGTGGATGGCGTTCATGTAGGTCAATTTATTGAGGTTTTACAGGGGCTGTTTGATGGGGTAGAAGAGGTTTAAGCCAATGAGATTAAGCCTAAGTTTAATCTAAGACGGCTTGATTTTATTGAGATATAATCAAGCATATTATTAAACCTCATTCCGTTCCCAATACCTGACACTGCACAAAGGAAAATCAACATGAAGCGTTTTTTTAATATTGCAGGTCCAATGCAACTTCACAGGCATTATTATATTGATCCGCTCAGTCGTATTGACTGGGAGGAGATACAAATGCTGATTGAACAGGACAGATACTTTGTTCTTCATGCCCCTCGTCAAACCGGTAAAACTACGGCCTTGTTAAGCATGATGCACGAACTTAACCAAAATGCTGAATACATAGCGCTTTATGCCAATATAGAAGCCGCTCAAGCCGCTCGTAATGATGTTAATGAAGGGATAACAGCAGTTTGTGAATCAATTGCCCATCAAGCATCAGTTTACTTAGAAACAACGCAATTAGCACAGTGGCTTGAACAAAAAGGACGTGATATCAATCCCAAAGACAGATTGACTCAACTGCTAACTTATTGGAGTCAAATCAGCAAGAAATCTTGCGTATTATTTCTTGATGAAGTGGACGCGCTGGTTGGTGATACCTTAATTTCCCTGTTGCGCCAGATAAGAGCCGGTTATGCCCAAAGACCATCAGCTTTTCCTCAAAGCATTGTTTTATGTGGTGTCAGGGATGTTCGGGATTATCGTATTCACTCAGGCGGTGAGGTAATTACAGGTGGCAGTGCCTTTAATATTAAATCCGTCAGTCTTCGTATCGGCAATTTTTGTCAAGCCGAGATCACAACACTATACCAACAACATATTGATGCAACCGAACAACAACTCGATCCCAGTATATTTGCCGAATTATGGCAAGATACTCAGGGACAACCCTGGCTGGTTAATGCCCTTGCCCACGAAATGTTGTTTGCCGCCAAAGAGAATCGGGATCGCAGCAAAGCCATGACGCTGGAAGATTATAAAGCAGCGAGGGAACGGCTAATTTATTCCCGAGCCACGCACCTTGATCAGCTCAGCGACAAACTCAAAGAACCACGAGTTCACCGGGTCATCGCGCCCATGCTATCCACTGAGGGCAAAATCACAGGTAAAGCTTCACTGGATGATCTGCAATATGTTGAAGACCTGGGGCTTATTCGCCTTAAACCGCAGCAACAGATAAGTAACCGTATTTATCAAGAAGTGATCCCCCGTGAACTGACCTACCCTACTCAGGTTACCATTACTCACGATCAAGCTTGGTACCTCGATGGCGATAACCGGCTGAATATGCCCAAGCTGCTGGCCGCTTTTCAACAGTTTTTTAGGGAGAATGCTGAGGTTTGGATAGAACGCTTTGATTATAAAGAGGCGGGTCCCCAGCTACTGATGCAGGCTTTTTTGCAACGTGTAATCAATGGCGGTGGCAGAATCAACCGCGAATATGCGCTGGGACGCAGACGCACTGATTTGATTATTGAATG